>JAHYJE010000004.1 GCA_019429105.1 Syntrophobacterales bacterium | reverse complement strand
CGGGAAAACGAAGTTTAATGTTCATAATCTGGTTCTAACTGCTTGAAAAACCGTATTCCCGATAGAAGCATTGTGTACATTAAGCTCCGCTTTCGGGAATGACAAATAGTTTTGCAATTGGCTCCCTCGTAAAGATGTAGTGTATAGGTGCAGTCCCTGAAACAGGAGAGAACCGGCAAGAGATGCAGCTATTTATCGAACAACTGCTGAACGGCATCGCGACGGGCTCCATATATGCCCTGATCACCCTGGGGCTGGCTTTGGTCTATGGGATCATGCGCATCCTGCACGTTGCCCATGCGGCGGTTTACACCGTTGGCGCCTACATGGGGCTGCTGTTTTTCAACCTCACGGGCAGCCTGCTTGCCGCCATTCTGGGCAGCATGGCCGTTTGCGCGCTCCTGGGTGTCCTGATCGAACGGTTCGTTTATTTTCCGCTCCTGAAGTACCCGCCCTTCGTGCCGCTCATCGCCAGCATCGCGATTCTGCTTTCCGTCGAGGAACTCTCCCGGCTGCTCGCCGGACCCCAGATTCTGACCTTTCCGGCGGTTCTCCCGTTTCCGGAGCTGCACATCGCCGGCGTAACGATAAACTCCACGATCACGGCAGTTTACTGCATCACCGCACTGGTGCTCGCCTTGCTTTGGGTGATCACGACAAAAACCGAACTGGGCCTCGCCATGCGGGCCGCCTCCCAGGACCGGGCAATCGCCGACGCGATGGGAATCAATTCCCATCTGATTATCAGCATCACCTTTGTCATCGGTTCCGCCATCGCGGCAATCGCCGGGATTCTGGTCGGCATCTATTTCAACCAGATTTATCCGACGATGGGCGCAATCCCGGCATACAAAACGCTCGCCATCATCGTCGTGGGGGGCATGGGTTCGGCGCCGGGGGCGGTTGTCGCGTCGATGCTCCTCGGCATGGCCGAGACGCTGCTCATCGGTTACGCGAACATCCCGTTGCCCCGGGACGCGATTGCGTTCATCGCGATGATCGGCGTGCTGATGTGGCGCTCCGAAGGGATCATGGGTTCCCGCTGAGCAGAGATAAAGGACTGAAAACGTGAACGGATATCTTGTCACCATTGCCACCATCATCGCCATCAATGCCATCGTGGCTTCGGGCCTCAATGTGATCGTGGGCTTTGCCGGGCAGATTTCCCTCGGCCACGCCGCCTTTTTCGGGATCGGGGCCTACGCGGCGGCGCTTCTGGCCACCAAGGCCGGGCTTTCGTTCTGGGTCGCCCTGCCCGGGGTAATCGCGATCACCGCCGCAATCGGACTGCTTTTGGGCATCCCCAGCCTGCGGGTGCGCGACGACTTTCTGGCGATTACCACGATCGGCATCAACTTCATCGTCGAGGCGGTGTTCAACAACTTCGAGTTTTTCGGCGGGGCGCTGGGAATCAGCGGCATCCCCCGGGTTGTTCTTTTCGATCTCAAATTTCGGGGGACGGAGTTTCTTTATTTGTGCCTCTTTTTTCTCGCTGTCGTAATGATAATAAGCTGGTGGCTGACGCGCTCGTGGGCAGGGCTGGCGTGCTTTGCGATGCGCGAGGAGGAAGCGGCTGCGTCCAGCGTGGGAATCTCGCCCGTGCGCTTCAAGCTGCTGGCCTTCGTTATCGGCACCGGCATGGCCGGACTGGGCGGGGCGCTCTACGCCCATTTCATGCACTTCATCTCGTCTTCCGACTTTTCGTTTCCCCTGTCGGTCTCCCTGCTGAGCATGGTCGTGGTGGGGGGCATCGGAACACTGTGGGGGCCGATCCTTGGCGCCATCATCATCGGAATCCTGCCGGAGCTCTTCCGCCCCCTGATCGACTACCGCATCCTTTTCTATACGACCTTGCTGTTACTGATGATCCGCTTCCAACCCGGCGGGATTCTGGGCGAAAACAGCCTGGCGCGGCGGGTGTTTACAAAAATACTACCCCGGGGGAAGAAATGAAACGGCCGTTACTCAATATTTCCGGGCTTTCCAAATCCTTTGGCGGACTGAAGGCGGTGGAAGGCGTCAGCTTCAATATCGAACAGGGTGAAATCCTCGGCCTGCTCGGACCGAACGGCGCCGGCAAAACAGTCTGTTTCAACCTCATCTCCGGCATTTACAAACCCACGGCGGGGCAGATATTTCTGAACGCACGCCGCATTGACGGCCTTGCGCCGCACGCGATTGCCAATCTGGGGATCGGCCGCACCTTCCAGATTGTGAAACCGTTTGCCAACCTGACCGTTCTGGAAAACGTCATCGCGGCCCGCGGAATTACCCGCTACCGGAGCACGTTGAAGATCTGGTCAGGATGGAAGACCCCCGCCGAACGGCGCGGGGCAATGAACCTGCTGGAAAAGGTCGGCCTTCCCGAACTTTCCGAACGCCGGGCCGGCCTTCTGCCGTTGGGGAATCTCCGGAGGCTGGAAATAGCGAGGGCGCTTGCCGTCGGCCACAAACTCCTGCTTTTGGACGAATCATTTTCCGGCCTGCGCCACGAAGAGATCGCCCAGTTGGAAGCGCTGATCCGAGTCATTCGCGAGGACGGCCTGACGGTTTTGCTGATCGAACACAACATGCGGGTGGCCATGGGACTTTGCGACAGGCTGGTCGTCCTGGAGCACGGCAGCAAACTGACCGAAGGGACGCCGGCGGAGGTGCGCGCCAATGAGGCGGTAATCGAGGCATACCTCGGCCGGAAAGGAAGCGCCCATGCTGCTTGAGGTAAAAGACCTGTCCATCTCTTACGGGGACATCCACGCGGTATCGGGGGTAAGTTTCAATCTGGAGAAAGGGGAGCTCGTTTCCATCATCGGCGCCAACGGCGCCGGCAAGACCTCGATCCTGGGCGGACTGATGGGCATGGCGCCGGTAAGCGGGGGAAGCATCCGTTTCAAGGATGAGGAAATAAAAGGGCTCCCCTCATTCGAGCGGGCCAGGCGCGGCATGAGGCTTGTTCCGGAGCGGGCGCGGGTATTTCCCCGCTTGAGAGTGCAGGAAAACCTGCTGACCGGTCTTTACGGCCTGCACCGAAAAATCGAGGTCAAAGACAGAATCGGCTGGGTGCACGAACTATTCCCGATTCTCAAGGAACGCAGCCGTCAGCCGGCCTCAACGCTCTCGGGCGGCGAACAGCAGCAGCTCGCTATTGCCCGGGCGCTCGTCTCCGACCCGGAGCTGCTTTTGGTGGATGAAGTCTCCATGGGGCTCATGCCGAAATTAGTCGATCAGGTCTTCGCTGTTCTCGCCCAGCTCAATCGGGAGAAGGGGCTGACCATCCTGCTCGTCGAACAGAATGCGCTCGCCTCCCTCGAAATATCCAATCGCGCCTACGTACTTGAAACCGGCACTTGCATATTCGCTGGTTACGCGGAAGAACTGTTGAAGGATCCGCAGCTCAAGGCGGCGTATCTGGGGGAGTGAGATAGTTAAAAGTTGATAGTTAAAAAGGGCGGTAAAATGAAACTTTCTGGAAAGGAGAGGGTATGATGAAAACAAAGGTTAATGTTCATAAACTGATCAGTTCTACGTTGTTAGGGGTGGTTATGCTGCTTGCCGGATGGGCGACGGCAAATGCCGCGGAAACCATCAAGATCGGCCTGCTGGCGCCGCTTACCGGGTTTGCCGCGGCGGATGGCGCCAGTGTGAAGAATTCTGTCGATCTGGCCGTGGAAAAGGTGAACAAGGCCGGCGGTCTGCTGGGGAAAAAGATCGAGCTGGTTGTCTATGACGATAGGGCCGATGCGAAAGAGGCCGTCGCGCTGGCCCAGAAGCTTCTCCAGCAGGACAAGGTGGCGGCGCTGGTGGCCGGTTCTTACAGTATGCCTACCCGGGCGATCGCGCCGCTTTTTCAGGACGAGGAAATCCCTCTGGTTGCGGCCTACGCAATTCACCCCGACGTCACCAAAGCCGGCAACTTTAACTACCGCAACGGGTTTCTCGGCGCGGTGGAAGGACGAGCCGCCGCCTACGCGGCTGTGAAGCTGCTCAAAGGCAAAAAGATTGCTCTGCTCACCAGCGACAACGACTTCGGCCGCACACTGGCCGAGGGTTTTAACGAGTATATCGCCAAGTTCGCCAAGGGTCAGGCGAAGGTCGTCAGCACCCAGACCTACCCGATGTCGGAAAAGGATTTCAAACCTTACCTTTCGAAGATAAAGGAAATCAATCCCGACGTCATCTTTGCAAGCGGCTACTACTTCCAGACCGGCCCTGTGCTCAAACAGGCGCGTGAGCTCGGCATCAAGGCCCGGATCATCGGCGAAGAAGGGGCCGACTCCCCCAAAACTCTTGAGATCGCCGGCGATGCGGCCAATGGCTTCGTGATCGTCACCAACCTCAACCGCGACGACAAAAGGCAGTTTGTGCAGGAATTTCTGAAGAGCTACGAGAGCCGCTTCAATATCCAGCCGGACATGGTCGGCGCATCGGCCTATGACGCGTTCATGATCATCTGCGACGGCATCAAACGCGCGGGCAGCACCGACGGCAAGGCAATGCGCGACGCAATCGCCGCCACGAAGGATTACAACGGGCTGACCGGCGTCATCCGCGGCTTCAAAAATGGCGAGGTTGTCAAGGAGGTGCAGGTGCAGCAAGTAAAAGACGGGCGTTTTCGCTACTTCGGCGTGATCACCGACAAGAATTTGATTACTCCCTAACGTAACTGCTCAGAACATATAGGCTGCAGGCTGAACAGCTTCGTGCTCGCTTAAAGTGAGCAGTCGCATTATAACAATACAGGGGGTTCCCATGATTGCAATGAATGCCAGGGATGTCTTTAAAACAAGGGTCGAGACCATCACCTACAAGGGCCGACTCCAGCAGGTAAAGGATGTTTGGATACAGTGGCTCTCCAAGGCCGGTCCCGAAGCGGCGCCGGATTACGGGCTGCGTTTTTTCACGGTCGGCCCGGGCGGCGAGGTGCCGATTCACAGTCACTCCTATTATCAGACCACCTATGTCCTGTCGGGGCGTCTCTTGGTTGTGTCCTACGACGAAAACGACAAGGCGACCGGGGAAAAGGTTTTGGGCCCCCACGACTTCGTCTATCTCCCGACGCTGGAGCCGCACAGCATGAAAAACGCGAGCGACACGGAGGAATGCACTTTTTTGTGCAGCATCGCCAATATAAGAGAGTAGCGTTTTTTACATAAGCGACAAACCGGAGTCCGCATCGCAACGGCCAGAGCGAGATTGACGGGGATAGTGGTAGCGTGCCTTATATAGCGACAAATCGTAGTCCGCAGTAACTTCCGGCAATGCGGACTTGCCGAAAGACGGGAACGCAAGGTTCACTGCTTGCCGCCCAATTTCCAGGGAAGATTTTCGTCCAAAGATCGCAGGAGGATCAGCCAATGGCCGAGGCAGTTATGTTGAAAAATCTGGAGCGCCTTTTCAATCCTCGTGCGGTTGCCGTGCTGGGGGCTTCGGCAAACCCCGACAAGCTCGGGTTCCATGTAATGAAAAGCCTGACCGCAGGCGGGTTTACGGGAACGATTGTTCCCGTAAACCCGGGAACCGATTCAATTATGGGCATCCATGCGTTTTCATCCCTCGGGGATTTTCCCGGCGCCATCGATTTGGCCGTGATCGTCCTGCCCGCAAAGATGGTTCCGGATATCTTTCAGGAATGCCGTCAAAAAAACGTGAAAGGGGTGGTCTTGATCACCGCCGGTTTCAAGGAAATCGACGATCCCGAGGGCGCCGCGCTCCAGAGCTCCCTGGCCGAGTTCGCCCGAAAGGCCGGCCTCCCGGTTATCGGCCCGAACACCTTCGGCATGCTCAACCTTCGATTGAACCTGAACGCCTCCTTTACCCCGGAGTTCTCGTTGCTACCCAAAGGCAATATCGCCTTCGTCAGCCAGAGCGGCGGCGTCTCGCATCTGGTCGGGTTTCTGGCCATGCGGCAGAACGTGGGCTTCAGCAAGATAGTCGGTCTGGGAAACCGCCTTAATGTTGACTTTCCCGAAATGATCGCCTATCTGATGGACGATCCGGAAACGCGGGTCATTGCCCTGTATATTGAGGGCATGGATGAGCCGCGCCGGTTCCTGACGGCGATGAAAAATGCCCGTTTTGCCAAACCGGTTGTCGCCTACAAGACTGGAAACTCCCGCACCGGCAATCAGGCCTCCGCTTCCCATACCGGGTCTCTGGCCGGGAGGCAGGAAATCTACGCCGGGGCGTTCAAACAGGCGGGCGTTCTCCAGGTTGAAAGCGCGGAGCAACTTCTCGATACAGCGCGCGCCCTTTCCCTTTGCCCGCTTCCCGTGGGAGGAAAAGTCGCCATTCTTACAGGTCAGGCGGGTCCCGGCATCGCCGCCGCGGATGTCTGCGAATCCAAAGGTCTGGAGATAGCCGCTTTTTGCCCGGAGACTCAGCTATTGATCAACAAACTGCTTCCGCCCCTTGCCCTGCGCACGAACCCCGTGGACATGGGACCGGCCTGGTACAACACCGGGGCAATCGAGGGCATCATTCGGGCGGCGCTGGAAGATGACAATGTGGACGGTGTTGTGCTCCTCATGGTATTCGCTTCCGCCAACAGGGATGCCATAGCCGGCTTTTCCAGACTCCTGCTGGAATGGAAGCAGAAAAAACCGGTTATCTCCTGCCTGCTCTCCCCACCGGGAATTTGGGACGAGGAAATCCGGAAACTCGAGGCAGGAGGCGCCCTCGTCAATTTTCCTACCCCGGAGCGGGCGGCGAGCGCCCTGGCAGCGCTCCGGGAGTATCGGGAAATGAGCGGTTTTGAAGATAGAACCTAAAACCTGGCAGGCGACGGATATCATCAACGCCCGGCAGGCGGGAAGCTGCGCGGTCGGGGTCTTGACGGGAAGCGCCGACGAGAAAAGTCTGCGTGCAGCCGGCGCCGATCTGATTCTCGCCAACGCCTCGGCAATCTTCGGGCATCTTTGAGTGATTGAGCTCAGGAAATGCTGAACCGGGCCTTTCACTCTCAAGGCTCATTACCGAAGTCAACTGATCCATCCTGATGAGCTTGATTAGTTTATTTCCCTGATCTTTGTCTGCCCTCAACATCGATCATGATTTTACCATTGCCAGCATCATCTTGAATTTCTTCAAGGCCTTCACGGCATGCGGCTTACCGGCAGGCATGATGATTATTTGTCCTTCCTGCAAATGATGGGATTCTCCGGCGATAAGGATCTCCGCCTCGCCCTCCACTATCTGAACCAAGGCGTCAAAGGGGGCTGTATGCTCACTTAATCCCTGATCCTGGTCAAAGGCAAAGATGGTCACCGTTCCGGTCGTTTTCGCGATGATCTCCTTGCTGACAATGGACCCTGCCTGATAGGCCACCATTTCCTTTATATTCGATACTTGCTCGGCCATACTTTCCTCCCATCATGTTTAAGGTTAAAATGCTTCTCCAATTTTATCCATTCGAGGCAATTGCAAAACTCTCACATTCTGTCATTCCCGCAATGATTTTAAGCGGGAAAACGAAGTTTAATGTTCATAATCTGGTTCTAACTGCTTGAAAAACCGTATTCCCGATAGAAGCATTGTGTACATTAAGCTCCGCTTTCGGGAATGACAAATAGTTTTGCAATTGGCTCATTCATGTTCGGAATCCACCCCCGGGTTGGACACCCAGACCTGGGCGGCGCTCACCGCGCGTCGCCAGCCCCTGATCAGCATTTGGGCCTCCGCCTCTTTCATGCGGGAAGAAAAAATCCTGTCTATCTGCCGCTGCTTTTTGATTTCAGCCATCGTGCTCCAGCAGCCGACGGCAAGCCCGGCCAGATAAGCAGCGCCCAGGGCGGTAGTCTCGGCTACCCGGGGACGCGCCACCTTGGCCCTGAGCAGATCGGCCTGAAACTGCATCAGCAGGTTATTGGCCGTTGCCCCTCCGTCAACTCGCAACTCTCTGAACGCAATGCCGGAGTCCTTCTGCATCGCCCGGATAACCTCGATGGTCTGGTAAGCGATGCTCTCCAGCGCCGCACGGGCGATATGCGCGGCAGTCGTCCCCCTGGTCATGCCAAATATGGCGCCTCGGGCATGCTGATTCCAATAGGGCGCACCCAGCCCGGCAAAGGCGGGAACAAAATAGACGCCGCCGCTGTCCGGGACCGCGCCTGCCAGCGCTTCGACATCCGCCGCCTTGCCTATTATTCCCAGTTCGTCGCGCAGCCACTGGACAACCGCGCCGGCAATAAAAATGCTCCCCTCGAGTGCGTACTGCGTTTTGTCGCCGATTTTCCATGCTACAGTGGTCAGGAGCCGGTTTTTCGATTCCACCGGCTGGTCGCCGATATTCATCATAATGAAGCAGCCGGTGCCGTAGGTGTTCTTGACCATTCCCGGCTCGGTGCACATCTGCCCGAAGAGCGAGGCCTGCTGGTCGCCGGCAATTCCCGCAATGGGAAGGGGGGATGAAAAGAGCCCCGTGGATTCCCCGTAAATCTCGCTGGAGGAACGCACCTCCGGCAGGAGCGAAGCGGGTATTCCGAAAAGCTCGAGCAGCTCCTCGTCCCACTGCAGGGAGTGAATGTTGAACAGCATGGTTCGCGACGCGTTGGTCACATCGGTTGCATGCAGCCTGCCCCGGGTAAGGTTCCAAAGCAGCCAGGAATCGATTGTCCCGAAGGCCAGCTCCCCTTTTTCAGCTTGTTTGCGGGCGTTTTTTACATTATCGAGTATCCAGCGCAGCTTGGTGGCGGAGAAATAGGCGTCAATGACAAGGCCCGTTTTTTGAAGGATTATGCTGCTGTACCCAGCGGTTATTAATTTGTCGCAGAAATCGGCGGTGCGTCTGTCCTGCCAGACAATGGCGTTAAACACGGGCTTCCCCGTTTTTTTGTTCCAGACTACCGTGGTTTCGCGCTGATTGGTGATTCCGATCGCCACGATCGCGGCGACCTCCAGGCCGGCCTTGGCAATCGCTTCCATCGCAACACCGGCCTGGGTTGACCAGATTTCCTCGGGGTTGTGCTCCACCCAGCCGGGCTTGGGGTAGAGCTGCGTGAATTCCTTTTGCGCGACGGCAACCGGCAGGCCGTTTCTATCGAAGATGATCGCCCGCGAACTCGTCGTCCCCTGATCGAGAGCAAGTATGTAATTTTTCATATTTAGCGAGGTTTCATATACTGCATCGTTCCGTCCTGGATGACGGCGACGCGGGCGTTCCCCGGATAATCCTGTTCGAGGAGGGCAAGCGCCTCGGTCCATGTCTTCACGACGGCCACATCGTCGATATGGCAGACCATGTCAAGCATCGTCCTGTCCGGATAAGGGGTAAGGACAATCAGACGTTTCAGGGCGGCCGTGAGCGTTTTTTCGCCCCGGGCCTTCGCGAGATAGTGGCGGCCGCCATAATCACTCCCCCAGGCCCGCATCACGTAGTGGGGCACCTGTCCTCCCGGCGCATCGGCAATCAAGATTGCCGTGCCGGTGCAGTCGTGCTTCAGCGCCATGAGGGCCGGGACGAGGGCGATGATCGCCTCGCTCGCCTTTCCGTAGGCGTTGCCGACGGCAATATCGTAACCGGAGGCGTAGGGTATCCCGCAATGCTCCTTTGCTTCGGCGGCGCCGGCGGCATGGGTGCTTTTGAAAGGACCGGCATAAAGATTTACGATCTCTCCCCGCCGGTTTACCAGGCAGTCGATCTTGAAGTTCAAACCCGCCAGCTCTGCGGCTGCATCGCACTCCGCCCGCATGATATTGTTGTCGAAATTGCCGAGGCCGGTGCGGCTCCGATCCCGGTAGAGCTGATTATGAAACTGGTTGATCGATTCGAGCCCCGCCACGCCAGGAAAGACTATTTTCCCGCCACCGCTGAATCCCACGTGAACATGGGTAGTTACGCAACCGATGCCGATCTTCAGATCGCAGTTCATAAATTCCCGGTTGAACCAGACCTCCACCCCGGTCGGCGTTCTTCCCGCCCGGACGGTGTTCTGAAAGGGGTCGTGGTTATAAACTGCATAGTTCTCGACAATGTAATCCCCCAATTTTTTCCGGGCGCTGGCCATATCGTAGGCGCCATGACTGCCCAGTGCCCAGATGAAGCGGATCTGTTCCTTCTGCAAGCCCGCCTTGTGCAGGGCTTCGAGAACAAAGGGCGCCACTGCTCTAACCGGGGTGGGGCGGGTCATATCGTCAAAAACGATGACGGCCTGTTTTTTCCCGCGGGCCAGCTCTTCGAGATTTTCGCCCTCCAGCGGCCGAGATATCTTTGTCTTTATTTGAGCCGGCGTGAGCCCCGGCTTGTCAAAGCCGGGGGAGGTCAAATCGTCAACATCCCAGCGCTCGGGAAAGGCAAGCGCCCTTTCTTTATTTTCGTACCAGAGGCGAGAGGGAACAAAAATGGTTTGCATAAGAATAACCTGAATGGATTATTGAATTATCAGAGTTACTTCAAACGGAATTACACCATCAGATATTTTTTCATTATCTCCTTATTGGCCTCCAGCTCGCCGACAGAGCCCTCAAAGCGTATCCAGCCGTTGTCAATGACATAGACGCGGTCAACCATCTTCAGGGCCGAGCGCACATTCTGTTCGGAAAGCAGGATGCTCATCCCTGTAGCCTTTAATTTCAATATCTTTTCTTCCAGCGACTTGACGATAAGCGGCGCCAAACCCTCGGTCGGCTCATCGAGCAGGAGCAGTTCCGGCCTCCCCATGAGGGCCCTGCCGATGGTCAGCATCTGCTGTTCGCCGCCGCTTAAATGGCCGGCTCTTCTCGTCTTGATCTCCGCGAGGGCGGGAAAGAGCTCATAAACCATCTCCTTTGTCCGTTCACAGTCCTTTCCGTAAACGATATCGAGGTTGTCATCAACGCTCAGGTCTGCAAAAACCCTTCTATCGTCGGGAACATAGCCGATGCCTTTTCGGAAAAGCTGATAAGGGGCCTGGCACGCAATATCCTCGCCCTTGAAGCGAATTGTTCCGGTTTGGGGGGGAACAAGCGCCATGATGCTCTTCATGGTCGTGGATTTTCCGGCCCCGTTGCGGCCGAGCAAGCCCACAACCTCTCCGCTTCCCACCTTCAGGGAGATATTGAACAGCACATGACTCAAGCCATAATAGGTATTTATATCAACTACATTCAGCATACGTCGCTCCCGCCGAGATAGGCATCCTGAACCGCCTGATTGCATCTGACTTCCTCGCAACTGCCCTGAACGAGCGTCGCGCCTCTGGCCATAACCATGATGCGATTGGCAATCGCAAAGACCAGCGCCATATCATGCTCGCAGAAAAGGATCGTTAAACCGAGATTATCGGAAAGGCCTTTGATTAAATCAATGCAACGGCCGGTTTCTTCGGGGGCCATGCCGGCCGTCGGTTCATCAAGAATCAGAAACTCCGGATTGCCCCCCAGGGCAACCGCGATCTCCAGCACCTTGCGATCGCCGTGCGAAAGGAGACCGCAGACATTGTCCCTCTTTTCGGCCAGCCCGACGCTCTCCAGGATCTTCAAGGTTTCCGCTATTAAAACCCGTGAGGAAGGGGTAACGAGATTCCAGTTCATCTTTTCCCTGGCCATCAGGGAAATCTGCACATTTTCAAAGACGGTAAGCCTCTCAAATACATTCACAATCTGGAAGGAACGGCAAAGTCCCTTTTTGCAGATTGCGTGCGGGGGCAGTCCGGCAATGTTCTCTCCCTTGAAAATCACCTTGCCGCCATCGGGTTTTAAAACACCGGAGATGAGATTAAAGAGGGTCGTCTTGCCTGCGCCATTAGGGCCGATCACGGCGACGATTTCCCCCTTCTTCACTTCAAGATTTACCTTGCTTACCGCCATGAATCCATCAAAGGATTTCGACAGCGCCTCTATCTTTAACAAAATTCACCCCTCTTTTGCAACAACCCTGCCTTTTGCCGGTTTGAGCTTCTGCTGGATATAACCCAGCACCCCATCGGGAAGGAAAAATATTACAAAAATCATGACAATGCCGTAAACAAGCGCCCAATAAACGGTGTAACCGCTGACGAAGGTTCTCAGGGCAATGACGATCGCGGCACCCAGCATGGGGCCAAAGAAGTTAAACCACCCCCCGATGAGACACATGATCAGCACCTCCAGGGACAGCGTCCAGAAAAGCATGTCCGGGAAGACCGTTTTATCCACAACCACAAACAGAGACCCGGCAACGCCCCCGAAAAATCCGGCAATCATCAGGGCGACAAGGATATGCCTTTTCACATTTATCCCGACCATCCCGCTGCGCACGGGGTTGTCCCGGATACCCTGCAGCACGCTCCCGAAGGGCGATTTGATGATCTTGTAGATGATAAAGAGGCTGATTAACGTTACACTTAGCGTGAAATAGTAGGCGCCCTTCTGGGAGGAGATAATATCCGGAAGGGAGATCCCGTGGATGCCGTCGTCCCCGCCGGTAAAGGCGTACCAGCGATAGACAATGGCCCAGACCAGAGAGCCGAGGGAAATCTGCAGCATCCCGAAATAAAGTTTCGAAAGTCTTACGGTAATAATTCCCATGAGGAAGCTCAGGACAGCGGCGGCAACCCCTCCGGCAATAAAACTGACGACAAAAGGCACCCCTGTCTTGGTCAGAAACAGCGCCGTTGCATAAGCGCCCAGCCCATAAAAGACGCAATGATGAAATTGGAAAACGCCGCCGTATCCCAAAACAACGTTCAGACTGGTGGCTAAAAGCCCATAAACAAATATGAGCGAGATCAAATAGATATAAAATCTGGGAAGAAAAGCGGGCAGAATAAAAAGGATAGCAACGGCGGCGATCCCCACTCCCCAAGCCCTTCCCGAAAGGCCTTTATCCATATCGCAGGTACCTATATTTATAAATCTTTTTAGACTGAAGGCGGAAGTGACCCGGCTTCAGTCCCTCTGCCTGTTCCGCTTGCGCAGTTACCACGTCGATTTTAAAAGCCCGGTGGGCTTTATCATCAGAACTATGACAACGGCAAGATACGGAAAGATGATCCCGAATTGGGGCCAGATCAGAATCCCCAGCGACTGGGAAAGTCCAAAAATCAGCGCCCCGATCAGCGCGCCCCAGATGTTTCCCAGCCCCCCCATAATGACAATCAAAAATGCCTCCATGATGAGGGTATGATCCATCCCGAGGGTAACGCTCACCGTCGGGGCGACCAGCACCCCGCCCAACCCTGCAAGGAAGCAGCCGACAACAAAGACAACGGCAAAGACCAGACTCACGTTTATCCCCACCGCGCTCACCATCTCCCGGTCCACCGCCGCTGCCCGCGATATCTTGCCGATCTTTGTCTTGTTCACAAAAAGCCAGAGCGAAACAGCCACAACAGGGCCGACAGCCAGTAAAAACAGGTTGTAAAGGGGAAGCGGAAACCCGGCAATAATCGTTACAAAACCCTGAAAAATTTGGGGCACCGGCACCGATTTGTACTCGGCCCCCCAGACAAGTTTGGTCAGATCGCCGAAAATCAGGCTCAGCGCAAAGGTAAGCAAGAGCAACATCAGGTGTTCGCGTTTATAGAGGTGCTGAAAAAGCGCCCTCTCGGCAATAAAACTCAATACGGCCACGCCGAGAGGGGCCAAAAGCAAAGCCATCCAGAACCCCTGCGAACCTCCCCCGAAAAGACGGGAGACGCTGTAGGCCATAAAGGCGCCGATCATATAAAGGGAGCCGTGGGCCACATTCGGAATCCTCAGCACCCCCAGAATCAGGGACATCCCCGAAGCGACGATGAAAAGTATCGTAGTCCTGCTTAAACCAACCAGAATCTGGCTGAGAACCTTCTCCGAAAACAACACCCAGGCAGCGTCCACCGGCATATCCCCTTAATGATTCAATCTATTTTCTCGATGCTTTTACTTCATCACAGGTCGGCATATAATCAATTGCCGGAACCACCTGGATATTGCCCGCGGTCAGAAAATCGTATTTGGGATCAAGCTTGGTCACGCCGAAATACATGGGCAGCTCCAACTGATGATCACAGGCTCTGATGGCAATCTTCCCCACGGGGCTGGCAAGCGACAAGCCTTCCACGCTGTCGATGAACTTTTCCTTATCAATTTTGCCTGCCTTTTTAAACCCTTCCGCGATGAAATTGGCCGTCAGATAGCCATACAGGGCGCCGACCTTGGGATATCTTTTGTACGCCTTCTGGAACTCCTCCACGAAAGCCTTGTTTTCCGCGGTATTCGGATAATAAAAGAGGTAATTGGCCGTTCCGAAGACGCCCTCGGGGGCGTTCTTTCCCTGGGGCGCAAGGGTTGAAGTCTCAATGGCCGTGTGCTGATAAAACGGCATATTCTTGCTGAATCCGGTTGCCTTTGCCGCCTTCTGGAAATTTACCATTCCGGAGCCGCCCGTCGCAACAATGACAAAATCCGGCTTCGCGGCGATAATCTGCGTGATGTAAGGTGTGAAATCCGCCTCGCCCACCTTCCACCAGGTCTCGCCAACCAGCTTGACCTTCGGGTTCAACTTTTGCAGGTGCTTCCAGACGCCGTTGGCGATGGAATGACCGTACTCGTAGTCGTCGCCGGCAATCCAGTATTTCAGGTAGGGCTTTTTGGCAAGGGCCTCCGCCGCCGCCCGGCCCGCCATTTCACTATGTTCGCTCATCATGAAGACGTAACGATGGCCCTTCTGCATATTGATTTTATCGCTTTTGGAAAATGTGACGAAAAAGGGAACCTTCTCAGCTTTGGCAAAATCGGAAATGGCAAGGGCGGTCGCGCTGTTGATCGTCCCCATCAGCACATCCACCTCTTCCTTCATTACCAGCTCTTTTGCCATGTTCAACCCGATATCAGGCTTGAACTTGTCATCCCTGGTCAGGTACTCGATCTTTTTCCCCAGGACCCCGCCTTTGGCGTTGATCTTGTCCGCGGCCAGTTTAAACCCGTCGAGGACATCCAGCGTAAAAGCTGTTGCCGGGCCTGTATAGGTGTCAACAATGCCCACCTTCAACGTCTGGGCCGCGTGCGATGTAACGGGCAGAAAAAGCCCTCCCACTAAAAACAATCCAAGAACAAGCAGTAAACTCTTTTTCATGTCTATCCCCCCCATTTAATTTCTCTGAATTCCTTGTAAAAAAACGCGACTGTCAGACCCGCCGCGACTTTGAGTAATATCTTTCCACCCGGGAAAAGTCAAGGGAATTTGAAAATTCTCCGCCCGCACTATTGTTGCAATCCTCGTTGCCCAGCGGCGCCTCTCTGTAAATATCACATAATGCGGGAGCGCCTTTTCTTGTTTACGCCGGGGAGCAAAGCCCCCTGTCCAGAATATGGCCCGGCTTAACCCTGCCGCACCGATCAAAAGAAACCCCTTCCAATTCCAGAAGCGCCCTCTTCAGCTTTACACCGCCGCCGAAACCACCCAGGGTTCTGTCCATTCTTATCACCCGATGGCAGGGGAAAATGAGCGGCAAGGGGTTGCCGGCAAGGGCGTTGCCAACGGCCCGCGCCCCGCCAGGAACGCCAATGCTCGCGGCCAGTCCCCCGTAGGTCATGACGCGGCCACGGGGAATCTCCGCCGCCCTTGTCAGGACGCGTCTCGCAAAACCCTGCACGATCTCGGAATCAATATCGGCAAGGTCAAAAAATACCCCCTTGCCCTGAAAAAAGTAGCTAATATTTCTGCATATTTGACCGCATGCATCCGGCACGAATACCGCACCAGGAAACTCGGCCTCGGCAATTTCCGCCGCTTTCAGACCCTGCTGCGGCAACATAATCCGACAGGCCGCAACACGCTCCCCGGCCTGTTTCCCGATAACGACCGCTTCGCCGTATCCCGTGTGAACAAGATTATAGAAAAACGCACTCATTTCCATCTCTGCAATTCCTCCCTACAGGCGCCCCCAAATTGCCCTCCATATTCGCAGAAAACCCTTTTGGATTCCCTGATCCCTGCCGGAGATTTTGCACCCCGGCCAAATTCATCGGTTAATAATTGATGGTCTCGTAAAAAGTCGAAAAATGGCCAATTTTGAAAACTTGAGCTTAATAATTACAGCGTGTTACAAAGTTAATTTTGATAAATTTTGACTTTTGACGAGTTCATCAATAATAGATTGATTTTATCATGTTATTCTTCCAATTCGCAGATTGTCAAACCATTTAGCATAGCCTGCCGGTTTCAGAAGATCGAAGGTGTAAAATTGCTTGATGTCGTTTTTGTGTTCCGCAGAAAAGTTGCCCGGCAGCGGCTCCAGCAATTTCTCGTTGAGCGACGCAAAATGCCTTTTCGCCCATTCGGCTTTGGCCGGCGTGGCTTCGTCATCATCCTCATCGGATTTTATTTCCACAACGCGAATCAGCGTTTCATACCCCTTGTCCTGCAAATCTCTCAGCGCCTCCAGATGGCCGGTTTCGCCTTTTCTTTTCAGAAGCGCAATATAAGCATCCAGAGCGAGCTTAATAAAAAAGTCCGGGTTGAACCCGTGGCGGACGCGGTCTTTGCCGCCTCGCCAGTATTCATAATCAATCGTGTAAAAGCCCTTGTCGGGCGCTTTGATCCAGGCGTCCAGATATTGTTCATGCTCCAGCAGGCGGAAAACAAAGTCCTTTTCGGGGTAATGGGAAACCAGCACAGCGCTTTGAGGCGATTTCAAAACGGACGGATTTGCGATATAAGGCGGCCGGTCGTCATTCGCCAGAATCGGGCGGACATATTCGCCGTGTTTGGCAAGCAGTCCCGTGGAATCAATAAAACTGAATTCCTGCTGGCCGTCCGGTTGAACTTTGGGTTGTCGTGTGGCCATCAAATACTTGATTAGCAATTTTGACCGATCATCCAGCTCTTCATCGGAGGATTCACTGATGAACGCCGTGGCGTCCCGTTCCAGTTCGCCGATGCGGAGAGAGTTTTTTTCCAGGTTGATGGTGCTGGCCGTTGTCAGATCGCCCGTCACGTTTTCAAAGACGCGCCTTTTCGTACCGCGCGGCAGGAACTGATTAAAGTAAAGCTCAATCTGCTTTTTGTTGTCGTCCGTGAGACCGTTGTGCGCAATGCCCGCTTTCTCCATCGCCGCAAGTATGACGTCGCGGATTTCATCTTCTTCGGGACAGCGGTCGTGCGCGCCGCTGCCAAAATCAAAATGGATGCCCTCAAATTCACGCAGTTTAAAACGCCGGTGACGCTCGTCAACCACGCTATCGATCGTAAAGGTTTTCTTCCGCAACACATATTTATCCGTGCCTTTGATACGTTCAATGGTCACGTTTTCGTCAACGCTGTACTTCGTGAGCATCAGCTCGCGCATGGGCAGCGTTGGATTTTCTTCCGGCGGGATGTTTTCGAGCCTGGCGCCGGCCAGATAATTCAGATTAAAAACCGTAAAGTGGTGACGGCCGCGCCAGTTTTCATCCGGCAGCTTTTTAAGCGGCTCCGAGGTGATATACATCTCGGAGTTAGTGACGGCATCCAGCAATTCGCGTATGTGGTTGGCAAACTTTTCATGATTGGTCACCGTCAGCACCGGATAGGTCATCTGAATATCAATAAAGCTGACTTTACGGGGAATGCGCAGGCCGCGCCCCAAGACTTGCGAGATGAGCAATTTGGAATTAAAAATGCGCTCCTCCATCGGCACAATCTGAAAGACGTTGTCCACGTCCCAGCCTTCCAGCAACATGCCGACGCTAAAGATGAATTCAACTTTACCGCCGACGTTGGATGGATCGATTTCTTCGATGTTGTCGAGTTCATTTTTATAGGATTTTTTTAATTCAGCGCCGGTAACGCAAATGACTCTGGCCCGCGCCAGTTGATCCAGTTGGGCCTCCGTGCCTTTTGCGCCATTTTCCTCTTTTTCCCATTTGGCCAGAAAGCGGATGAACTCTTCCGAGCGGGTTTTGGCGTTGGCCTGCTTGGGGCAATAGAAAACCGTGACGGGTTTGACCTGCCTTTGGTCTTTTCTTTTGTAGGCGTACTTTTCGGCATTTTCGATATGCTTTTTTAAGACCACGGCAAAGCGCTTGTCCGTTGTCCATTCCATCGGCCCGTGATCCGTCTCCACGTCTATGATGGGATCAATGTCCTTGATGTATTTCTGATTGATGGCAATGCGGATGTTGTAGTCGTAAATCACGTCGGCAAAGTAGTCATCTTTGTTGTAGGGCGTACCCGTAAAGCCGATATGGCTGGTGATCTCCTTGTTCTTTTTGAGAAACTGCATCCAGAGGCGCTCGGTCCTCTCCTCCGATTCGCGGCCGCCTCCCGCCTCCACTTCCTGATCCAGCTCCAGTTCATGCCGTGTCATGTTGAAATTCAAATGCGAATAGGCGTGATGGATTTCATCGCCCAGCACCAGCACTTCTTTGGTGTTCTGGAAAAGCGTGTCGCGGATGCCGCCCAAGGTGTAAATAGCATTGATGTTTTCAATCGTAATGCTGCCGTCTTCGATGGCGTCGTTGTTGGTCAGAAGGGCTACTGCCTTGCCCCGGTATTCCGCGGGCAGAAGGTCATTCCACTCTTTACGGTGCATAAAATCGGCAAATTTGTCCCGCAGGCCTTCCTCGATAATCGTGGATGACGGCCCCAGCACCAACACCCGTTTGGCAAGCCCCATCACAACGGACAAGTACGCAACGGCAAAGATGACATAGGACTTGCCGGTGCCCGTGGCCATGTGGACCACGCCCGACAAGCGGTCGGCGAGCGGCAGATGCCCCAGCATCATCTCCAGCGAGCCGAACCGCTCCCGGATATGCTCCTTTTGCGCAAAGTTTTCTTTGGCCAGCGCGGCAGCGTTTTTATAGCCGCCGCCCCACAGATAAATCATCGTATGTTTGATGGCTTCGTATTGATACGTTCTCCCGCCGGTGATCGCCTGCACGTAGTCTTCGATTTCGGAGAAGCGAAACTTGTCGTAACTGCATTTGCGCAGATTGATATCCAGCGTATGTTCCGAGAGATTGAGTTTTTCTACCGTTTGAATCCGGCGCGTTCGTCGAAAAGGCATAAATTACTCCAAATTGTAGGGTTTGGATTCGTTGCCGTGGCGGTCAATAGCGATCAGGCCCACGCTTTTGGTGAGCCCGTCAAAGATGATCTTGCCGTCTTCGGCAACGTCGCCGGCGAAAATGGTTTTGTCCATATCGAAGGGTTTGCCTTGTTCATAATCCAGATCCACCAGGATCATCGACAGACCCGTAAAGCCCGGAAACTTTTTGCCTTCTTTATCCAGAATTTTGGTTTCAAACTTGCACAGTTTAAAGCCTTGGGCGCAGCGTTTGGCTTTGATCTTGACGTCATCGTTAAAGTAAAAGGCGGTGGACGTGATGAGGTTGTTGACGTTGGCCTGCGAGTTGGGCTGCTCGCAGAGCACGAAATTGCGGGAGATGTCTTCCAGCACCTTGTAGGGAAAGGGCTTGATGAGAAACTGAACATCCCGGCCTTCCTGATTTTTAAGCTTGGTATCGCCGACATTGGCGCAGCTCTCCGGCGCGATGATGATATATTCGCCTTTCAGGCGCCCGCCTGCCTGCGCGACAATTCCGCGCAGATACGCCTCGTCAATTTTCACCTGCTTTAAAAATTCATCATCCCAGACCGGATAGACTTCTACCGGGTGGTTGTCCCAAACCGCATAAATATTGGCCAGTTTGTATTTTTTTGCTTTTTCCTCATCGCGCGTGAGATTAAACAGGGCCAGGACGAAATCAATGTATTTGTCCTTATGCTTTCGCAAGTCCATGACATGCGAAAAATCATAAGCACCGGCGGAGACGACGCAAAACGGTTTGGGTTTAAGTCCGTGTTTTTCAATTTTTTCCTTCATTTCCTTGTGATAAATTGAACCGCAATCTTTACATTTTATATATTCATCGGTCTCCGCAATCACACTATTGCATTTATTGCAGCGTTCTATATCAACGGTGTCTTCTTGAGTCTGAATGTTGATTTTTCTTGAATCAGCAATGTTTAGTAAGCGTTTTTGGATCGTATAAATAGAGTGTTTACCAAAATCACAGGTAATCCAGCGACGGCCCAGCTTTTCCGCAACGGCAGCAGTTGTACCGGAACCGCCAAAGATGTCCATAACAAGATCATCAGGATTTGAGGATCCTAATATAATCCGTTCAAGCAAGGCTTCAGGTTTTTGAGTCATGTAATTTTGGTATTCGATTGCCATAGAATTTATTACAGTAATATCTTCCCAAAAGTCACTTATATAAACACCTTTAGCCTCCGAACTATAATACTTAAGTTCTGGAATACCTTTTGTATTCCAATATATTATACCTTCTGCATCAAGTCTTTCCAATTCATCATGACTTTTAAGCCAATGCATCCCACTTTTACCTCTGCTAGACACGTCAATGCCACGCCACGGTTGCCCCGAGAGTCCTTCGTTCGTTTTTCCACTCGCCATCAATGGAACTGTTCGAAAAACACCTTTTTCATCTACTTTGTTATAATGTGCTTTTGACGATTCCGAGTATTTACCAAATTGTGGCTTAAATAAATTATTTTCAGATTTTGAATAAAAGAGAATAAAGTCTTGACTATTGCGATATTGCTTATTGACATTAGATGCAATTGCAGATCTTTTCCAAGATATCTGATTCTTAAAGCTTCCAAATATCTCATCTAAAATAATTCTTATGTGAGATACCATCCTATAGTCTAGATGCACATAAATACCCCCGTCATCAGCCAATAACTCGCGTTGATATATCAACCGCTCACGTAGTGCTTCTATAAACTCCGCAGTATCAACCTTATCCGCATAACTTCTTTCACCGTCTTTGCCTCCGAACTCACTCTTCGTCGCGAACGGCGGATCAATATAGATCAGCTTCACTTTCCCTTTGACTTTGTCTTTAATCAGCGGGTCAACATTGCGGTAACAGGTTTTCAAAAATTGCAGGTTGTCGCCCTGAACGATCAGGTTTTTCCATTCGCCGTTTTTTGTATCGCCCAAGCAACGCACGGTTTGCAGAGGCGCGGCGCCGATGCCCGCGTGGGCTTCCGCCAAGATGGCCGCTTTCGAGCGCTTGCCTGCATATTCCAGCGTGGGAATCTTGGCGCGGTCGAGGGCCTGCACGTCAAACTTTTCGGCAAGCCCTGGAAAAAGCTTGGGCAGCAAGTCCGCCCTGGGCTCCACACCTTTATTAATCGCCTCCAATATAGCGGCCTTTTCTTCCTCTGTCAGTTCAACCTTAGACATTGATCCTCCATTTGTTCCGGTCACTTATTATCGTCTTGCCTTACCACCAGAATCCTCCGCCCCTTGGCGGTAAGACGATACTTCTGCAGGCGGCTGATGGGTTTGTCAGGAATGGTGTATTCAATTAGATTTTCATCCATCAGTTCCTTTATCTCCCTTTTCAAATATCCTGTTTTAGATTTAAGCCCAAGTTCCAACAACAGTTCACTCGCCGATGCCTCCGAGCGTGACAGGATAAAAAGTATTCTTTCTGACTGGGCCTTCGACTGGGCCTTCGACTGGGCCTTCGACTGGGCCTCTTGGGCTTTTGCCGCTTTGTGGAAACGCACGGAAAAACCCCCGAACTCTTCGCGGAACTCCGGCTCGGGCAGCCCGGCCTTTTTACATTCATCCACAATCTTGACGGTGCCCCGTCCCCAGGCTTCAATCATGCCCGCCTTGAAAAAGACGTCAGCCAGAAGCTCATTGCGCGGTCTGGACAAGTGCCATGTCTTTAAATCCGTAACTACGATGCCGGGTGGCAAGCCGCCTTCATTCCAGAGATTGAGACTTTCGGGATCTATCCGAAGTTGAGTGTGCGCGCCCATATAGTTGCGGTGAATCACGGCGTTGATGATCGCTTCGCGCAGGGCTTCTTCCGGATATTCCATATTGTCTTTGCGGTAAATGCCTTCATACGTAATATTGGAAAGCAGATATTTTATCCTTAAAATTTCTATGGACTTATCCACCTGATCGAAAAGATTGCCTTCAATATCGTCCGTGCTGATCAGATCGGTGGCGCTGACAAATTTGCCGATTTTGATATAGGCGGTGATGTGAAATTTCTTCGGGTTTTTCCCGAAAAGCAAAAGAGCTGCACGCCTAAGTTTTCCTTTTTCCTGAAGGTTTAATTTCTGGAGGATTGCCTGGGCGCTTTTTTCGTCCGTAATCTGCGGGATTTTTTTGGCAGCCAGTTTCCGGAATTTGTTAATAGCGGCGGGGTCAATGTCTTTGAGCGTTGCGCCCTCTTCGATAAATCCATCCCAGGAGCGCCCGGATTTTTGCATCAGCAGTTCCACCAGTTCGTGCCCCTTGATTTCAATGGAGGAGCTGCCGCTGCGCGTGTAAAAGCGGCCGTGGTAGGAAATCGGGGCGGAAGACGGGGCCACCGTTACTTCGATAATATTCTTGCCGTCTTTCTTTTTCAGTTTGACGTCGGGCGTAATACCTAAAATGTCTTTTGTTTGATTGGGGATGTCGTCCAGGGATTTGGCGGCATCTTTTATGTCAACCGGTTTTCCCTCATCGTCAATGCCAATGTAGAGCTTTCCGCCTTCGGTGTTGGCAAAGGCGCAAATGGTTTTCAAACAGTTTCCATTCCAGGCCTGCTTGAATTCCTTATTTTGATTTTCAACCTTGCGCATAGTGTGCCTTTTTTTGAATTTCTCCGTCTTGGGCTACCCTCTTCAAACGGTTACATTTTGTAACCGGTTCATTACCCTATACCGGCTGTCGAGACCATCATTACTTGTCAGGAATGCTAATATTCATTCCACATCCGCAAATAGTATTCCCTCGCGTCCGGGTCTTTGAGCTTAGGCATGACAGCAATATTCTGTCCCCAGGGAATTTCTCTAACAAGCTGTAAGAGATTTGGAAAATCTTTATATTCCGTATACAGTTGACGCATGAACCATAGGTTTTGCGCCGAAAATCCGGTCGATCCGGCAAATTCCTTTTGCAAATCCTTCGCCAGACGCTCGACGACCGCTTTGCCCCACCCTGTGCGCTCCTGCCGCTGGGTAATTTCTCTGCCGATGTCCCAATATAGATCAATCAATTCCTTGTGCACGGCGCGGTACGCCATCATCCGGCTGTTCTGGATACGCTGCCGGATGGCCTGCAAAAATTTACCATACTGAATCGGGGATAAAGTGCCTTTGTTTTTAGCCGTCATGAATAGCGTGGCTCCTTGCCAATAATCGTATGCTTACTAATGACTGGTAAAACTCTCCTTCAATAACTGATCCAACACATCCACTTCCGTCTGCCCCGGCATTTGCGGCCGCAGGTTGAATTTATTGATTCGAAGGAACCGGTAACCGTAGCTTTCCAGCTCCATTTGTCTTTGCGTGTCGTAATCCAGATAGCTTTGGGAAAAGTTGAGGTTGTTGACGTCGCGCGGATTTTGGAAATGATATTCCAGACCGTCATATTCCAGAATCAGCGTTTCTTCCTTGCCGCCTTTGGCATAGGTCAAAAGAAAGTCGGCGCGGTATTTGGGTATGCTGGCGTTATACTCGGCTGCAATATATTTGCCGATGTCAAACTGCGGGATGATCTTGATATGCTCGCGGCGCTCCTGCACAAAGGGGGTTTCCAGAAGCAGGGCATATAATTTCTTCTCCATGGGCGATTCAAAGACCGCCTCGTTTTCAATAAAGAAATCATTCTTTTTATTTTGTTCCAATGTGCTTGCATAGTGCTTGAGCGCATCGCCCAGGCGCGTATTGCTGAAATTTTCTAGCGGCTGGCTCATCACAAAGATCATGGTGTCTTTGGCGCGGCTGAAACCGACGTTGAGCCTTTGCATTTTCAGGCTGCGGATGCTGTCAGCCGTGCCTTGCAGCACGGGGTAAATCGTCGCTAAGTTGGCGTTATTAATATTTTTACCTTCGACAAACGAATAATAAACGATGTCGCGCTCCTCGCCCTGCACATCGCCCACAAACCAGATCGCCAGTTTATGGTCGCGCCTCAGCGCCGCCATGTTGAAGCGTTCATTGAGAGACTGCTCCATGCGCGCCTGCTGTTCTCTAAAAGACGTGATCACGCCGATGGTGCCTTTGAATCCTTCTTTCAGGCGCTTTTGAATATCGTTGGCAATAGTTTCTATCTCATCCAGATTGGTATTGGGGCCGGCCTTGCCCTGCGTTTCGACATGGATAAACTGCAAGACTTCCCCAATGGGCTTGGTGCGGATGCGGTTGACAATCAGTTCCATCTGCGCTTCTTTGTAAAAATGATCGTTGGAATAGCTGATGATTTCCGGGAAGCTGCGAAAATGTTCCTTGAGCGACGTTGTATAGTTGGCAATGGCCTTGGCAAAGGTCAAGGTTGAGGTGCGGATGTCGAATGTTTTCAGCCAGAGAATCTTTCCCGGCTCCGGCTTGAGGGGAATGTCGATCATCTGGTCGTCGGCAGAGATTTTGCGTGATACCTCATCAACCAGTTCCTTCTCGGCGGCCGCCGTCACGGTCGTGTTGTAATCATCGGCAAAAGCGCTGATGATTTTACTGAAATAGCTTGCCGAATAACGGGCGTTGACGTTGGTGGCGCTCACGGCGCCGTACTGGTATTCATCGCCGAAAATCACAACCTGTTTGGCGCGCAGGATCAGTGAAATGGAATCGGCAATGGAAACCTGCGAGGCTTCATCAATGATGAGCACATCAATCAGTCCTTCTTCCATCGGAAAGTGCCGGGAGATCGTGCCTGGTTCCGCAATGATGCAGGAGATTCCGCCCAGCAGCACTTTGGCTTCTGCCGCCGTAAAGCGTTTTCCGCCTTCATAGGACACCTTGATTCGGGCCATTTCGCCCAGATGGTTGTTGAGGTTTTTCAGGCGCTGATCATTGAGATTTTCAATTTCTTTTTGTTTGAGCCGGCAGTAGCTGTCGAAATCCGTCAGATGGAGCGCGGACAAACGGGCTTGCCCGGAAAGAAAATAATGCAGTTGCATCCATTGCCAGGCGTGTTTCGTCTTTTCATCCAGCCCTTTAAGTTTGGCCAGTCCTTTCAGGCTTTTTTCCGTTATGCCGAAATGAGTCAGCAGGGGGCCATAATTCTTGAATGAAGACTGCAACGCCTGATACAGGGCAAGGGTTAACAAGTCTTTAAATTCATCCAATTTCCGGAATGCTTCATAAATATCGCCGATGCTTTTGTCCGGATTGCCGGGCAGCGCCCGATAAGATTCCAGCAAATCCTTATATTTTTTGATGGAGATAACGAATCTAATTTTTTCCACACCTTCCACAAGATCGCGGATGGTGATGCTTTCTTTTTCTCTTTTCAGGATTCGGGCAATCTCCGCAACGACATTGGCAAACTGCAAACTGGAAAGCTCGGCGAGCATCGCTTTGAGCGTTTCATCTTTGGGCGCTTTGCCCAATAGCTTCTTAAAAAATCCGGCGGTTGCGTGTTTTGTGGTGATTTCTGAAAGCTGAATATCATCCTTAAAGTGCGCCTGGAGATCGGCCAGCAGTTCTGAAAAGCTCGGGGGAATTTCCGCAAGCGCCGTTTCCATCCGTAAATCGGCTTCGGGAACCCGGTGCAGTCTTTCACATGCCTCCAGAAACGCCGGGATATTTTCTTTCTGCTCCAGAAGATAGGCGTATTCCTCAAGACTCGCGAAGCTTAGTTTGGGCAATATGCCGGAATCCAGAAATTCCTGAATGACGGTAAAATCGGTTTTCTGCCCCGGTGGCTTGATTGCAGAGAGAATGGATGCCAGTTGGACATCTGTTGCCAGTTTCTGATCGACATCATCAAACTGGATGATCTTTTGAATTGTTTCCTCATAGCATCCGGACTGTGCTAATTTGTCTTCAATCTTGCGGATGAGTCGTTCACTCTGTCTCTTTGCATCTGTTTGGTTTGCTTCCTTATTGTAATCAAGCGCTCGCGTGCTTGCCGCGCCCAGCACCGAAGTTGCCAGGGTATTGGGAAGATTGTTTGCCGAACCTGTTTCCTTATCCATCCGGACAATGGACGGTTTGGCCTGCGGGTGCAGAGATTTGTATTTATCCGTCAGCATGCGGTCAATGACATCGAGCGCCTCTTGTTTATGCGACGTAATTACCACCGATTTATTATTCTCATTGGCCCAATAGGTGAGCGCGGCAATGGTGTGCGATTTTCCCGTACCCGGCGGGCCATCAACTACGATCACGTGGTTCTTTTCATTCGCCAGCGCAAGCAATATGCGTTTCTGCGAATTGTTCAGCGGGAGCGGACTATTGGAAATATAACGCGCCGGGTTTTTAATGGAATACTTTTCCAGAAATTTTCGATCGACTTCTTCCTGATGGTTGGGAACGGACCCTCTGACATACTGATCGATGAAATCGGAAAACTTGCCTTCCGGATTCATTTCCGTTTTGGTCATGAGCTCGGAGTAGTCCAGCAGTTTCTTATCTTCATTCATAATCGTTTGAAAGCCGATTCGATTCTTGATGGCGGGGAATTTATTGTCCACATGCGTGATGCGGTTAAAAGACGGCTCCGTAATAAACGGCGTTTGGAATCCGTATTGAGTTTGGATAAAGGTTTCCATCGCACCCAGATATGCGTTCATTGCGGTAATGGAAGAGGCCCTCGGAATGGTCAGCACGCTGTCATATTTAAAGTAATTTATGGCCGGCGTGTTTAAAAGCATCAAGTTACGGGGAAAGGATAAGGTGACTTCCGAACTGGACGTCCGATATTCAACTTCAATAAAATACAAAGGATACGCCTCGCCATTGTCCACGAGCATGTGAAAGAACAGGTACAGCGTGCCCAGTTTGGTAAAATCGGCATACTTCTGAAGATTGTAGTAGAGGTCGTAGATGACAATATCGTCAATGGATTTCCTGAAATATTCCAAAAGCGACTGAATGTAACTATTGCTGTCTGTGAAATTATTGCCGATGGCTTTGATCTGTTCAAATTTCTGATTCACATAATTGGTCCCGCCGAATATGGACGACGGTACATGTTCAATATTGAGTTCATCTTTCTTTTGCTCAACAACTTTTTCATGCAACTTGTTTAAGGTCTTTTCAAACTCACGCCGCAGGGCAAGATTATAGGTCCTCAGTCCTTCTTTCAACGCGAGTGATTTTTGCCGTGTCAGTAATTCATGCCCAGCCGGATCATCTTCTTCCGGCACGATTTCGCACCTCTGATCTGCAATGAAAGCCTTGTTTTGGGCAATCAGGGCGTATTCGTCGGTCAAACATTTGTCCAAATAGGATTTATTGACTTTGTTTTGCAGCAGAGCTTCGACGTCAAGCTGGAGTACTTCCTTGCTGATCACAATGGTATATTCATTTTGCTTTATGGTAACAGGCGAGAGGTCGCCGGTTTTGATTTTTTGAAGTAGCCGTGTCTGAAATGTCGGGAAAAGCGAGAGATCGAGCGTCAGTTCATTGTTCGTCCATTTATAATTGATGAGCCGCCGGAAATTAAACCGGGTTTCGGTGAAGGTGGCAAAGTAGTTGAGAATTTCCTTCGGCAGCTTTTTCATAGCTATAGATATCTCCTCAACAAAATATCCGCATCAATCATCAGATCTGCACCGCTGACAATGGCCGTGCACAGAACCGGCGCTGAAATATTTTTTTTCTTCTTTGAATAATTTACTGACCGCAAGGCATATTACAAATTATTAGAAACATTACAACAAAAAAGAAGTCAACCACCAGGTTCCCGGTCGCCGTCGAGAACGGCGAGGATCTGGCGGGCGACATTTTCACTGATGCCTTTGACGCGCAGCAAGTCTTCCACCGACGCCTGCCGGATTTTTCCGAGATCGCCAAAATAGACGAGCAGCGCCTTTTTGCGTGCGGGGCCGATGCCGGGAATTTTATCCAGCAGCGATTGCAATTCGCCTTTCTGCCTGAGCTTTCTGTGATAGGTGATGGCAAAGCGGTGCGCCTCGTCGCGAATCCGCTGGAGCAGAAAAAGGGCGGCCGGCCAGCGGGAGAGATAGATTGGGTCCTTACGTCCCGGAAGAAAGACGCGATCCTCGCTTTTTCCAGGAGATTCATTGCGGCGGGCGGCGGCAAAAACGCGACCTTGTCCCTGCTTATTGCTCTCTCCCGCTTTCGCGCTTTCCACGGGCAAATCTGCGGCGGACTTCCCGGTCCTGTTTGTGTGCCGAAAGATGCCGGAAGGCGCTTCGTCGCGTTCCTTGGCCAGGCCGATCAGCTCCACCCCCCCGATTTGCAGATCCTTCAACACCGCAACGGCAACGCCTAACTGTCCCTTTCCGCCATCCACGACTATCAGCTCGGGCAGCCGCTCCTTTTTTTGATAACGGCGGCTGAGCACTTCGTACATCATCGCGAAGTCATCGGCGCCCGATACGGTGCGAATCCGGAAACGACGGTAGTTTTTCTTGTCCGGCACTCCGTCGGCAAAGGCGACCAGCGAACCGACGGCATATTGCCCGCTGATGTTGGAAATGTCGAAGCATTCAATATGCCTTGGTATTTTTAAAAGTGCTAATTTCTCGGCAAGGAGCCGCAGCGCCTCTTCGGAATTATGAACATTAAGCTCCGCTTTATCGTCGGCCAGCCGCGCTGTTTTCAAAGCGCTTTCGGCATTCTTGGCGGCGATTCCGAGCAGGGCCAGCGCCTCTCCCCGCTGCGGGCAAAGAACCGCCACCCCTCTCCCCTTCTTTTCAGAGAGCCATTCGGACAGCACATCCCCGTCTTCGAGCGCCACAGGCAGCATTATCTCGTCGGGGATTTCAACCGCACCGTCGTAGTACTGCGTAAGCAATGAAGAAACTATCTCGCCGGTCTCGGCGCGCAGGCGTATAACCGGGAAGGTCTTTCTGCCGGTCATCCGTCCTTCGCGAACAAAGAGCAGGACAACCTGCGTCAGATTATCCTCCCGACAGAGCCCAAATACATCCCGGTTGCGACCCGCCATGGAGACCATTCGCTGTTTTTCGAGGGTCTCATTGAGCGCCGCGATGCGATCCCGCAGAACTGCCGCTTTCTCGAAATGCAGCCCCTCCGCCAGATCGTTCATCCGGGTGCGCAGCTCGCCCATGAGGGATTTCGCCCGGCCTTCAAGAAAAGCCATGCCGTCTTTCACCAGGCGATGGTATTCCTCGCGCTCGATCAGGCCCACACAGGGGGCGCTGCAGCGGCCGATCTCGTATTCGAGGCAGGGACGCCGACGCATCTTCAGCTCCCGGTCCCGACAGCTCCTGAGAGGCAGAATTGACTGCAAAAATTGGATCGTCTCCCGCGCGGCGCCGCCGGAGGGATAGGGGCCAAAATAACGGGCGCCGTCTTTTTTGGAGCGGCGCACTAATTGAAAGCGGGGGAACGCTTCGGTGGGATAAATCCGGATATTGTAATACGATTTGTCGTCGCGAAGATTGACGTTGTAGCGAGGGCGATGCTCCTTGATTACATTATTCTCAAGGATGAGGGCCTCTTTTTCCGTCTGGGTGAGGATGAATTCGATATCCCTGATCCGGGATACCAGAAACGGGATCATCGCCCGCGCGTCGGTTTGCGAGAAGTAGGCGCGGATCCGCATCCTCAGATCCCGGGCCTTCCCGACATATATTACCGCCCCCTTCTCATCCTTCATGAGATAGACGCCCGGCGAACGGGGGGCATTTTTTACCTTTATCTCCAGAGCGGCAGCTGACGGCATATCGTCACGTCGACT
Organism: Syntrophobacterales bacterium; assembly: GCA_019429105.1. Classification (NCBI taxonomy): domain Bacteria; kingdom Pseudomonadati; phylum Thermodesulfobacteriota; class Syntrophobacteria; order Syntrophobacterales; species Syntrophobacterales bacterium. The sequence goes on along the minus strand of JAHYJE010000004.1, from coordinate 67,382 downwards.
TTCAGGCACCCTTTTTTGCGCCCAGTTTTTTCTGCAGCAGGTCGCCAAGTGAGCCTAAGGCCCCGGAGTCCTTGACCAGATACTTTCGGAAATCATCCGGTTCCTCCTTTTTGTAGTCTCCCGCGCTTTCGGCAACCTCGTCGGCCGGGACAAGGGATATCCGCTTGGCTTCCCGATCAATTTTTTCTACCCTGACTTCCAGGGCCTGCCCTTCTTTCAATACCTCGGAAGGATGGGATATCCGCTTGCCGCGCCCAATCCGGGAAATATGCACGAGGCCGTCCACCCCGGGCGAAAGCGTTACGAATGCCCCGAACTTGGTAAGTCGCGCCACCGTCCCGGTCGTGGTCATCCCAATCGGGAAGTCCCGCTCCGCCTGCTCCCACGGATCGGGCAGGATCGACTTGAGACTGAGGGAAATCCTGTCGTTTTCCCAATCCATCTTCAGTACCGACGCCTCGATCTGCTGGCCAACGACCAGCTTTTCGGCTATGTCGTCAACATGCCCCCAGGCAATCTCGGAGATGGGGAGCAGCGCCTGCACGCCGCCGATATCGACAAAGGCGCCGTATTTCTGCAACGAAACCACCGTTCCGTTGACCAGCGCCCCCTCGCGGAGCGACTCCTTCAGGAGGTCCTTGTTTTTTGCCCGCTCCTCTTCGAGCAGCGCCCGGCGGGAAACAATGATGTTCCGACCGTTTTCGGCATATTCGATGATTCGGAAACTCAAACGCTGGCCGACAAGATCGGCAGGCGTGTCAACGCGGAAAAGCCCAGTCTGGGAAAAGGGACAAAAGGCGCGGACGTCACCGGCAATGCGGACATCAAAGCCGCCCTTGACCTCTTTTTCGACCAAGCCCTCCACGGGCATGCCGCTTTGCGCCGCGTCTTCGAGAAAGGCCCGCCCCGCATCGCCCTTGCCTATCTTGGTCGAAAAGAGCTTCTCGTTATTTTTGGAGTAGAGAAAGTAGGCCCGGACGGTAGCCCCTTCCTTGATCGCGACATTCCCGTCGGCGTCAAGGAATTCCTTGATGTCCAGATAGCCCTCGTTTTTCCCGCCGATGTCGATAAAAACCCATTCCGGGGTAATTTTTACCACCACCGCGTCCACGCGCTCCCCGGGGGCAAAACGCCCCTGGATGGCGCCGCTTTCATTGAAAAGCTCGGCAAAACTCTTCTCCCCGCCTACGTCTTCGGTATCCATATTATCATTCTGCTCTATTTCCGCCATTATCCTCTCCTCGCCCTCAAAAAGTCCGGGCATATTGCCCCGTTCGCAACGTCCTTGTCAATGTAAATTTCAAACAGGTAAATTTCAAACATTGTCAAGTTTTGCCGGATCGGCTGCTCTGTACCATAAGGTTGGGCAGTTGCAATTCTTCCTCTGGATCACAGGCTCAACAAATGGCCACCTCGCCCCTCGTGATGCCGGACAAGTTTTAGTGCCTCGTTTAGACGAATCAATAGAGGCAATTGCAAAACTCCCCATTCTTGTCATTCCCGCAACGATTCTGAGCGGGAATCTGGTTCTAACTGCTTGAAAAAACCATATTCCCGATAGAGACATTCGGGAATGACCAATGGTTTTGCAATTGGCTCAATAGAAAAACAAATCGCACAACTTGTGGAAAAGTCGCTTTCCCGGAGGATAGGATCAGTTCGCGCAGTTTTTTGATGCCCTCGGGCGCGGCAAAGGCGGTATCAAAGTGCTTTTCCAGTAATTGCATGGCAGAGGAAGGCTTATTCATGGCGATCAGCCACCACCTTCCAGTGACCGCTTTTGTTAGAGCCGATGCGCGTGAGCAGGCCTTTCGTTTTCAATGCCGCTATATTTTTATCGATGGCTGTGGTGCTGATGCCGATTTTTTCCGCCATCGCCCTTTTGGAAATACGCGGATTCTCGGCAATGAGTTCAAGCATCAGGCGCTGGCTTTCCGCCAACCCATCTGCCAACCTTGCTACCAACCCATCTACCAACGTTTTCCCCGACGCCTTCTCAGGTATAACAGCTTGTTGACTTGTGTTTTTCACCCTGGAAACGGGTATTGTGTAATGGAAGACCACCCGCAGGAGGCTCTTGCGAATCTCAAAGGCCTCTCTTCCATAAGTTTTCAGGATACGAGGGATACCCGAACCCAACTGCTCGACAATCTCCAGATCTCGGGAAACCCGCATGATCTCTTTGTTTCGTGGCACGGAAAACCCGCTGAAAAAATCTTCCGAATCCACGCCATAGGGCAGACCACCCATAGAGGTTATTTCCAGCCTGTCCGAAAAGAATTCAAACTTGGGTGCACCGCCGTAGGAGTAATCGTTATGGACAACGGCATTCACCACCGCCTCGCGCATGGCCGTCGAATCGATCATCTCTTGTTCTTTTCGCAGGGGATACCCGATCTTCGTGAAGATGGTGTTTTCCACCGCCATGCGATCCAGAATGCCTTTCAAGGCCTTGACGAGAGAACATTTGCCGAAATCCCGATTTTCGATCAGATTGACGCGCGTCGTGTCGGCGTACTTTGCGACCTGCATCAGTTCCTGTTTCAAGGCGGTTTGCGCGGCTGCAAGTTGCCTGGCGATCTCCAGATACTCCTGCATCAGCACTTCCGGATAGCGGTGATTCACGACCACCTCGTGGGGATTTTTGCAGTCCAGGTTATAGTTGCGTGCGGCAATTTCCTTGGCCGGCAGCTTCCAGGCATGTCCCCGTGAAAAACCTCGCTCTCCTATAAGCAATGGGGTCTCGATAATCATCACAAAGTGCAATCACGCATGGTTATATACCCGCAATTTCTACTGATGGTTAAATATGGCGCATTTTAACTATCACTATTCCCGGATGAATACCACTATGAAACGTAAGGCATATCGAAAAATATTCAGGGAAATGAGTCGGCATCTATATGAATACCATCTTTGATACAGCAGCTTGCTTGACAGATAATGTCTGTGCCAGTTGTTCCTGGCTTAAATGCCGGGCATGTCGCAATTCCTGCAAAGGCATTGCATTAAGTAGGGCCTTTGTCTTCTCAGCCGCTTTTACTTGTGCCGCCGGTTTCATTTTCTGCCTCAGCGTAGAGTACGGTTTGCTCATAGTCCGTACTTTTTCATTTTTTTGTAGAGCTGCGTCCGGTGGATGCCCAGCACAGCGGCAGCAGCGGTCTTGTTGCCCCCCGCTGCCTTCAAGGCCCGGATTACAGCGTCCTTTCCGGCAGTGCCGATGGCGGTATCGAGGGAAGAGGCGGCGGCTCTGGCGACACTCCTTCCCCCGCGCATGGACAGGGGAAGATCGTAAGGCATGATGATGTCCCGCTCCAGTTGGCAGCTCACGTGACTCAGAACGTTAATCAGCTCCCGGACATTGCCGGGCCAGTCATATTCGAGGAATATCGCCGCCGCATCCGGATGGATCTTTGTCTCCCGGAAGGGAAGCTCTTCGGCCATCCGTTCGAGAACGTCTTCGGCGATTGCGATAATGTCTTCCCTGCGTTCCCGGAGCGGCGGGATATTCAGACGAATGACGTTCAGACGGTAATAGAGGTCTTTGCGAAATCTCCCGGCGGCTACCATTTCCTCCAGAGGCTGGTTGCTGGCAGCGATGAGACGAAAATCAAGTTTTATCGGAGTTGTCCCGCCAATGCGCTCCAATTCCTTTTCCTCCAGCACCCGCAGGATTTTCGGCTGCATTTCCAGGGGCAGATCGCCGATTTCGTCAAGAAAAACTGTTCCTTTGCCAGCCAACTCGAACTTGCCGTGCTTCCCCGAGGCGCTGGCGCCGGTGAAGGCCCCTTTTTCGTATCCGAAGAGTTCAGACTCGAACAATTCCCGGGGGATCGAGGCGCAATTTATTCGAATAAACGGATGAAGTCTGCGGGGACTTGCATTGTGAATCGCCTGCGAGAACATCTCTTTCCCGGTACCCGACTCCCCGCTGATCAGGACCGGGAAACTTGTCTCTGCCGCCCGCAGCGCCTCTTTTTTCAGCCCGGCGATAACCGGGTTAGTGCCGAGAATGCTGTCAAAGGTGTAGCGCTCCGCCCTCAGACTGAGCAATTCTTCTTCATAAAGTTTCAATTTTGACTGGAGGAAATCCAGTTCTCTGGCGAGTTTGCCGACATCGCTTGCATGTTTGAACATGACCTGCCCAAAGGTCGCGACAACCTTGCCATCCTGTTTGATCGGGATGCGCTGAACCACCATTGTTTGTCCATTGATAGAATGGGGCTCGTTTATCTCCGCTATCCCCGTTTTGGCCACGATATGCATCCGGGTATTCTCGATAACCTCGGTTATGTGTCGGCCGATCTGGGCGGCCGGATCAACGCCCAGAAACCTGCCGTAGGGACTATTGAAGTAGATAATGTAGCCCTCGGCATCCGTAACAACGACGCCGTTGTGAATATTGTCCATTATCAGCTCCAGAAACCTGATTTGCTCCAGCGGGGTGCGGCCGTTTTGCCTTGACGAGACAGCTTTGCTGGAATCATCAAGCTCCGCTTTGTGGACATCAAGCTGCGCTTTGTGAACATTAAGCTTTGCTTTGTGGACATCAAGCTCCGCTTTGTGGACATTAAGCTTCGCTTTCATGGCAAGAACCTTTCATTTTTCCAAAATTGCAGAGACGCTTTTGTTGTTAAGTCTGCGGGAAGCTGTAGCCAATCAACTACGGTATTGATACTACACCATGTAGCCAAATGGAAACAAGCAAAAAAATGAAACTTTTGTTTATTTGTAACTTACCAAGATAATAAGCATATATTATGAAGGCGCCGCTTCGCACCGCTGGCATGCATCTTGCTTTTCTATAGACGGCAACAATCTGCTGCCGATTATTCTAAGGACTTTAAAAAAGCAGTTCCACCAGGAAGACGACCCCCAAAAGTGTCGGCTTATATATATTTCTAAGATCATTAGGAGATCATGTCATGGATGCTTACATTACCGAACCGGAAATACGGAAGGAAGATGTTCTAAAAATTGACGACGGCAACTTCAGTCTGCAGAACGTCTGCATCGTAACCGGTGCCGGCAGCGGGATCGGCAGGGCGACGGCCGTCGCCGCCTCGGTGAACAACCTTATCACCGTCGGCCTCGATGTCGATGAGGCGGCCGGACAGAAGACCCAGTCGCTCGCCCGCCAGCTCGGCGGCCAGATGATCTTCATCAGGACGGATCTGACCAGTGACGGCGATATGGACCGAGCCGTCCAGGAAGCGGCAAAGCTCGGCAATATCCGGTACCTCGCCAATATCGCCGGCATCCAGCATATCGACTCCATCGAAAATTTCCCGATGGCCAAATACGATCTGATGCTGGCGATCATGCTGCGTGCCCCTTTCTATCTCTCCAAGCTGGTCACTCCTTATTTCCACAACAATCCGGGCGGAAAGGGCGTCATCGGCAACATGAGTTCCGTGCATGGCCACATCTGCACTCTTAATAAACCGGTTTACAACATCACGAAATTCGGACTGCGGGCGCTGGCGCAATCCATCGCCGCGGAGGGCGAGGGCAAAATCCGCGCCTTCACGGTCAGCACCGGTTATGTAAAGACGCAACTCGCCCTGAACCAGATCCAGGCGCAGGCCGAACAAAGGCACATCACCGCTGAGGAGGTAGTGCGTGATGTCATGATGGGAAAATCGCGAGTAAAAGAGATGATGTCGCCCGCGGAGGTCGGGAACCTTTTCATTCTTGGCTTTTCCCGCTTTGCGTCTTATCTCAACGGCGGCGATCTGCTCTTTGACGGCGGGATGGTGCTGACCTACTGAACGGCGATATGCTGTAATTTTGGGGTTGCGTTTTCCGGGGAAATTTTTTGCACAAGAGCCGTTCGCAGCCAAGTGCGAACGGTTTTCAAAACTCCAGCAGCCAACAAGACCCCTCTTTCAAGAAATTGGTCATCACGATCATTCGGAGGTGTGACATGAGTGATTCCAGAATCTTTCAAATGCCGTCCACAGTCCATTTCGGCAATGGCGCCGCCGCACAGGCCGGGCCCGAGGCTGCCCGTCTGGGGGCGAAAAAGGCGCTGCTCGTCACCGACGAAATCCTGCTGCAGACAGGCGCGGTAAAGCCGGTAACAGACTCTCTGGGGGCAGCCCGATAGATATGGCAAAGGACGTCATCGCCAGCGGCAGCCCCGGCAACAACCCGCGCATAGCCACGCCCGGGGAGATAGTCTCCCTCTATTACAAGACGCTCCAAAGCTGCTGATCCTGCCCGAATCTTGAAACGAAATGAATCGGCAGCCGCCAAACGGCGTTGCTGAAAAACAAGGAGAACCGTATTTTACAGGAGAAAAGATACGTACGAGGAAGTTTATCGGAGTTTTCGCCGGCAGATTTCGGAGCAGTAATCGTGCTGTTAGAATTCCATGGCGGAGCCGGGAGACTTGAAGAAGAAAACCGTAACTGAACGACTAAAAAAAGGAGGAGGAGAAAGAGATGAAAAGCAGAATATTCGGTTTTATTTTTGTCTTGATGTTGATGGGTTCCTTGATTTTTGGGGGTTACGCGCAAGCGGCGGAGAAAGTGCGCTGGACCATGCAGACAACCTGGGCCAAAGGGTGGCTGCTTCATGAAATGGCGGAAGATTTTGCCAAACGTGTCAGTGACATGAGCGGCGGCAATTTTGTTATCAAAGTGCTGCCCGCAGGAGCTGTCGTCGGAGCCATGGAGAATATGGAGGCGACCTCCAAAGGCACCCTGGATGGCTGGCACAGCTGGACCGGTTATTGGCAGGGCAAGCATCCGTCGGCAAATTTCTTTGCATCCATTCCCATGCATCTGGAACCGACCATGTACGTAACCTGGATGTATTCCGGCGGGGGCAAGGAACTCCTCCAGGAAATGTATGATGAAATGGGCATGAACGTCATCGTCATTCCCGGCGGCTTAACTCACCCGGAATTGTTGGCTATGTCCAACAAGCCCCTGAAGAATGTCAAAGATTTTAAAGGCCTGAAATACAGAACCCCGGGCTGGTGGGCGGAAATTCTTAAATCAATGGGTGTTTCCGTCATGATGGTGCCCGGTGTAGATCTGTATCCCTCGCTGCAAAAGGGCATTCTGGATGCCCTGGAATTTTCCACCCCGATCGTGAACAAACAGCAGGGTTTTCATGAAGTAACCAAATATGTCGCCGGCCCCGGCATGCATCAGCCGACCTGCTATTTTGAGCTGGGTTTCAATAAAACAAAATATAATGCGTTGTCCCCTGAATACAAAGCCATCATTCAGTCGGCCGCGATGGCCATGACGATCCAGAAGTGGTCCGAAGATATCACCAAGGGTGTAGAAACGCTGGCATTCTACAAAAGCAAAGGCTTGACCTTGACCCGTGTTGAGGACGCCGACCAGAGAGAGTTCCGGAAAAAAGCCTGGAAATTTATTGATGACGAGGTGAAGAAGATCAACAGACCCCATACCACCAAAACATGGGCTTCCGTAAATAAAATGTGGAAGGACTTTTCGGAATACGAGCATTTCATGGTGCCTGTTCGGAAGTAAAGTTCCTTTATGCCTATCCTCTTGCGTTGCCCGGTCGGAGCTTTGCTTCCGGCCGGGCGCGTGGCCAAAAAGGCCAATGTCCTATTTTGAGGAACGAGAAATTTGGAGTGTCATTATGAAAACCGTTATTGGATTCATAAAGATTGTCGATGTCATCAATGAGAAAATCGCCAAGCTTGCATCGTATTGCCTTATTTTGTTGATTCTCTCGCTCGTCTATGAAGTCTTTGCGCGCTATGCATTCAACTCTCCGACTGTATGGAGCAGCGATGCGACATATTTTCTCTGCAGTATCGCCTTGATCTTCGCCATGGCCTATACCTGGCAGACGGGCGGACATGTCAGCGTGGACATGATTCTGGTAAAGTTCCCGGTCAAGGTGCAGGCTTTCTTGAATGTATTTTTTATGCTGACGCTGTTCTTTTTGTGCTGGGTCATGATTGTCTGGGCAATGGTGCCGAATGTCATAGAATCCTGGAGGATTCTGGAAAGATCCTCTATCGGCTATTTTCCCCCGATCCATCCTTACAAGACCTGGATACTCATCGGCACTCTCCTGTTGGTTTTCCAGGGGGTCAATGTCTTCATCAAGGAGATTTACCGGCTGATTAAGGGAAAGGAGCTGAAAGTCTCATGAGTTTAGAAATGATCACTGTTCTGATGTTAGCCCTTTTGATCGGAGTGATCCTGATGGGATTCCCGATCGGTTTTTCACTGGCCGGCGTCGCGACGATTTTCGGCATTATTTTTGTGGGGCCCCAGATCAGCAATGTTTTTATGATGCGAATTCATGTCGCCCTTTCCGACAATACGCTGATTGCCGTTCCTCTGTTTATTTATATGGGAATCGTCATCGAAAAATCGGGAATCGCGACAAGGCTCTTTGATGCCATGTATGTTATGCTGGGAGGATTGAGGGGCGGGCTCGCAATGTCAACAGTTGCTGCTTCCACGATCTTTGCCGCAGCGACAGGAGTTGTCGGGGCAACCGTAACCACGATGGGCATAATGGCGATGCCGGCGATGATGAAATATAAATACAACAAACCGTTGGCCTGCGGCTCCGTCTGCGCGGGCGGTGCCCTGGGCATCTTGATTCCGCCAAGTATCCTGATCCTGGTCTATGCGCCCACCGCGAATGTTTCCGTCGGCGCTTTGTTGATCGGCTGTTTTCTACCGGGCGTGATTCTGTCGGCTTTGTATCTTCTTTACATCGGTATTGTCTGTTTTATTAAGCCCGAAATGGGACCGGCCATCCATGAAGACCTCCGGGTGTCGTTACCGAAAAAGCTGCAGATGCTCGCCACTTCGGTAGCGCCCGTGTGTATACTCATTCTGGCGGTTTTAGGCACGATCTTTTTTGGGGTGGCCGCGCCGACGGAAGCAGCCGCGTTTGGAGCCTTTGCGGCGGTCATTATGGCCGCCGCTTACAAAGCGTTGAGCTGGAAGGTTATTAAAGACGCAGCGCTCGCCACCGCGAAATCATCCGCCATGGTTTACCTGGTCGTGATCGGGGCCTCGTTTTTTACGAGCGTCTTCATGCGGCTGGGCTGCGGCGATATCGTTGAGGAGATGGTTCTGGCGCTGCCCTTCGGCAAATGGGGCATTCTGATCGCGATGTGGGTCATTATCGTTATTATGGGATGTTTTCTGGACTGGATCGGCATCGTGATGATTGCCGTGCCGCTCTTTTCGCCCATCGCAGTCAAGCTCGGCTTTGATCCTGTCTGGTTTGCTTTGATGAATATCGTCGTGCTGCAGACATCGTTTTTGACGCCTCCCTTTGCCTATACGATTTTCTATCTTAAGGGGGTTGCGCCGCCTGAGATAACACTGAATCATATTTATCAGGGCGTCGTGCCGTTTATCCTGCTGATACTCGTGGCAGTGACCCTGTTTGCCATTTTTCCCGACATTCTGATGTGGGCCCCGCGGGCAGCAACACTTGCCGGTTGAGATAAAAGGAGTAAAGAGAATATGATTCCAAAGATACAAGCGGTTCTTTCGGAATCCATGTCGTCCAGGGCGATCCCGCAACGGAAATTCTGAACATGTCGGATGAACTCGACTGCGACACAATCATCATGGGGTCGCACGGTAAAGGAGCGATCGGCCATGCTTTCCTCGGAAACGTTTCCGAAAAGGTTCTCCGCCGGATACGCAAGCCGGTTTATATCATTCCACTGCCGAAGGGAGAAACCGACATTAGCTTGGGAGAAATTTAGCCGATTTCAAAGGGATGATCATGAAGGGGAAAGTGACCTGCGGGAACCGGTGATCCGGAAGAAGGATGTGTTGATTCCGGAGGATCGTTACTTCAAGTCCGCGAACGTCTGCATCAGTCAACTGCTCTGGGTAGCTCGGGGAATATTCATCCTTATTTAAAGAGCCCCACTCCCTTTCGGAGCGAGGCTCTTTAATTCCCATAGTAATTCCAGCAATCAGCGCGAGATCAACCGCGCAAAAACTTGTCTATGTCCGCCGCCGCCCGTTTGCCGGCGCCCATGGCACTGATGACCGTGGCGGCGCCGGTAACCACGTCGCCGCCCGCCCAGACTCCCGCCTTCACCGTCTTGCCTGTGGACTCATCCGCCACGACAGTGCCGTGCTTGGTCGTCTCCAGTCCAGCCGTGGTCTGTGCGATCAGCGGGTTGGGGGTGGTGCCCAGGGCCACTATCGCCACGTCAACGTCAATCTTGAACTCGCTTCCTTCCTTAACCATCGGACGCCGTCTGCCGCTTGCGTCCGGCTCGCCGAGCTCCATCTGATAGCACTCCATCGCCGCCAGGTTGTTGCTTTCATCGCCGATAAACTGCTTGGGGTTGGTGAGAAAACGGAAATCAATGCCCTCTTCCTGGGCATTTTCCACCTCTTCATGCCGCGCCGGCAGCTCCACCTCGGAACGCCGGTAGATAACATAGACCTTCTCGGCGCCGAGCCTCAGGGCGCAACGGGCGCTGTCCATTGCCACGTTGCCGCCGCCAATAACGGCAACCCGTTTCCCGATTCTCACCGGGGTATCATACTCGGGGAACCGGTACGCCTTCATGAGGTTAACCCTGGTCAGAAATTCGTTAGCCGAATAGATGCCGTTCAGGTTCTCGCCGGGACAATTCAGAAATATCGGCAGTCCTGCGCCGGTGCCCAGAAAAACAGCGGAATAGCCATTTTGCAAGAGCTCATCAACCGTGTTGAGTTTGCCGACAATGGAGTTTAGCTTGATCTCAACCCCCAGTGATTTCACATAGTCAACCTCACCCTGAACTATTGCCTTGGGCAGCCTGAACTCGGGAATGCCATACATCAGCACGCCGCCCGCGACATGCAGGGCTTCCAAGATTACGACCTCATGCCCAATTTTGGTTAAATCTGCCGCCGCCGTGAGACTGGCCGGGCCGGATCCGACCACGGCCACTTTCTTGCCGGTAGCCGTCGCCAGTTCTACCTTGCGCTCAGCCGGCGCGATATTCTCCCTCTCCCAGTCGGCCACATATCGTTCCAGCCGCCCGATGGCGACAGGCGCTCCCTTTTTCCCCAGGGTGCATACTGCTTCACACTGCACCTCCTGGGGACATACCCGACCGCAGATTCCGGGCAGGGCATTTTTGCCTTTAAGCGCCCGGACCGCCTCCGGCATGTTGTCCTCGGTAACAGCCTTGATAAACTCGGGGATATCGACCATAACGGGACATCCCTCCATACAGGGGCGCTTGGCGCACTGAATGCAGCGGCCAGCTTCCTCTTTTGCCATCTCTTTGGTATATCCTAGGGCAACTTCGTTGAAATTTTTACCCCGCTCGATTGCATCCTGCCGGGGCATTTCCATCCGATTCAAATTCAGTTTGGCCATAATGCTCCCTCTATCTCCTCTCAGCTTATTTCTGTTCGCCGCACTGACAGCGCCACTGCTCCAGAGACTGTTTCTCCTCTGCCGTGTAAGTGCGCTGGCGCGCCGCCAGCAAATTCCAATCCACCTGGTGCCCGTCAAAATCGGGACCTTCCACACAGGCAAATTTGGTAACGCCGCCCACTGCCACCCGACAACAGCCGCACATGCCGGTGCCGTCAACCATTATCGGATTCAGGCTGACAATAGTTTTAACGCCGAAAGGTTTGCTCGTCGCCGCGCAAAACTTCATCATGATGCTGGGGCCAATGGCGATTATCCGGTCAATCTTCTCGGCGCCTTCCAGAAGTTCCTTCAGCGGTTCCGTCACCAGAGCCTTGCGGCCATAGGACCCGTCATCGGTAGTCACTATCATTTTGTCGCTGGCATCCCTTAGCCTGTCTTCCCAAAAAAGCAGGTTCTTGCTCCGGGCGCCCATGATCGTGATTACTTTATTGCCGGACTGCTTCAAGGCGCGGGCAATCGGCACAACCGGCGCCACGCCTACCCCGCCCGCCACGCAGAGCACTGTACCGAATTTCTCGACATGAGTGGGCACGCCCAGAGGACCAACAAAATCGGCAATATAATCGCCGGCCTTCATTCTTGCCAGGCGATGGGTAGTGGTGCCAACTTCCATAAAGATGATGGTAACCGTACCCTCTTTAGCGTCCCAGTCAGCAAAAGTGAGTGGAATCCGCTCGCCCGTTTCATCAAGCCGGACGACTACAAATTGTCCGGCTTGCGCCTTTTTCGCTACTTCCGGCGCCTCAACCTTAAAAAGATGGATGCTGGGCACCAGTTGCTCAATGTGTAAAATCTTATACAAGCGTTCTTCCCTCCTCAGTTTTTCTGGATTCCCGCGGCGGCCACATCAACCTTCTGACAGCGCACTGCACAAAACGCTTCGCTTCACCGCAGGTGCATTCTTGCTCAAAACCAAGTCCCATTTCCCTGAAATTTCCGACGCATTTCCCGACCGTGAGCTATTTCGTGCAGGCAGGCCCATAGCTCCCTGAAGTTACTTTTTCAGCCTTCTCTACCCTGCTTCCACCCACAATGTCCTCACCTCCTTCGCGGCGGGAGTTTATGGCGGCAGTTTATGCTTGTCAAGGAATATTTACGTCTGAACAGTCAATCGAGAGCTCCCCGCCCTTCTGCCTCCGGTTGTTGCGAAACATCCAGTACGGAAACGATAACGCCTTTTTCCGTCACTATTTTCTGCGCGGGGATGTCATAAGCATCGGCATTGACCGCAGGAACGATCTGGCAGGAAAAAACCATGCCGATCCTTGCGGCGCGGGGAACCTTGGGCAAAAAACGGTCATAGTAGCCGCCGCCATAACCGACCCTCCGGCCCTGTCGATCGAAGGCCACCGCGGGAATGAGAACCACGTCGATCTCCTCGGGCGGCACGACAAGCGAGCAGGCCGCTTTTGGCTCCCGGATTCCGTAATGACCTGTTTCGAGGTCGCTGAAATCATTTATGACACAAGGCGCCATCTCTCTGGTTTCCGGGCAGCAGAGCGGTGCAACAATCCTTTTCCCCTTTTCCCACCCCCAGGAGATCAGATCATCGGTCTGAACCTCGCTGCCAAAGTTCAGAAAAACCATGATGGTGGCAGCCTGGCGAAAATCTTGCATCTCCGTCAGCCTGCTTGTTATAATCGCACTCTTAACCGCCCTTTCCTCGGGCGGCAGTGCGTTTCTGATTTTAAGAATCCTTTTGCGCAGCTCTTTTTTATCGGCAATTTCGTCCATTTTCCCAATCCTGTCCCTTAAAGCTCACCGCCCTTCAACCGCGAAAAGCGGGGCGTCAACAATTATTCCGGCCATACCTCGCCGCCTGCCTGTGAACATTAATCTGCGATTTATGACCATTAATCTGCGATTTGTGAACATTAGAGCCAATTGCAAAACCATTTGTCATTCCCGAAAGCGCAGCTTAATGTCCATAATGTCTCTATCGGGAATATGGTTTTTTTCAAGCAGTTAGAACCAGATTATGAACATTAAACTTCGTTTTCCCGCTCAGAATCGTTGCGGGAATGACAAGAATGGGGAGTTTTGCAATTGCCTCATTAATCTACGATTTCCAGCATCAGCTTCGTCAAGTCGCGAATCTGGTCGCGCAGAGCCGCCGCCTTCTCGAATTCCAGCTCTTTTGCCGCAGCTTTCATCTCCTCCTTCAGCTTGCGAATCACAACGGAAATCTCCTTTTCCGACCCATAGGCCGCCGCCTCTTCCGAAACGGTCTCCACCGTAACATAATCCGACTCGTAAACGGAACCAAGAATGCGACGGATGTCCGTCTTGATGCTTTCCGGGGTAATCCCGTGTTCCCGGTTGAATCTTTCCTGGATAATCCGCCGTCGCTTCGTTTCGTCAAGACATTTGCGGATCGAATTGGTTATCACCTCGGCATACATGATCACCACGCCGGCGACGTTCCGGGCCGCCCGTCCACTTGTCTGCATCAGCGAACGCTCCGACCGGAGGAACCCCTCCTTGTCCGCATCGAGAATCGCCACCAGCGAAACCTCCGGGATGTCTAACCCCTCTCTGAGCAGGTTCACCCCGACCAGGCAGTCGAATTCGCCGGTCCGCAGATCCCGGATGATCTCCACCCGCTCCAGCGTGTGGATGTCGGAGTGGAGGTACTTCACCCGCACGCCGAGCCCCTCGTAATATGACGTCAGATTCTCCGCCATCCGCTTGGTCAGCGTCGTGACCAGCACCCTTTCCCCCCGTTCAGCGCGAGTACGGATCTCGGCAAGCAGATCGTCCACCTGTCCTGTGACCGGCCGGATGATGATCTCCGGGTCCATGAGACCGGTCGGCCGGATAATCTGCTCGACAACTCGCCCCTCTGACTTATCGAGTTCATATACGGCCGGCGTTGCCGAAACGTAAATCCGCTGGTTGGCGAAGGTCTCGAATTCCTCGAAGCGCAGCGGCCGGTTGTCAAGAGCAGAGGGCAGGCGAAACCCGTAATTGACCAGCGTTTCCTTCCTCGCCCGGTCGCCCCGGTACATCCCGACAAGTTGCGGCAGCGTCGCGTGGCTTTCGTCGATAAAAATGAGCGCGTCTTGCGGCAGGTACTCCATCAGGGTCGGCGGGGGCTGGCCGGGTTTGCGTCCCGTCAGATGGCGGGAGTAGTTTTCGATGCCGGAGCAGTAGCCCATCTCCTCCATCATTTCAATATCGAAGGAGGTGCGCTGCTCGATGCGCTGCGCCTCGAGAAATTTTTCCTGCGTCTTCAATTCCGGAAGACGCACCCCCAGCTCCTCACGAATCGCCACTATCGCCCGCTTCAGGTTATCCTTCGTTGTCACATAATGGCTGCCGGGATAAACGGCAATCCTGCGCAATCTTTCCAGTTTTTTGCCCCGCAACGGATCGACGAGCGCCAGCGTCTCAACCGTGTCGCCGAAAAACTCGACGCGGATCGCCTTGTCCTCCTCGTATGGCGGAAAAATCTCGACGCTGTCTCCCCGGACCCGGAAGGTTCCCCGGTGGAAGTCGATATCGTTGCGTTCATACTGGATCTCGACAAGCCTGGCCAACAGCTCGTCCCGCACGATCTCCATCCCCTCTGCGATCATTAAAAGCATCCCCTGGTACGCCTCGGGGGACCCGATGCCGTAGATGCACGAGACGCTGGCGACAATAATGACATCCCGCCGCTCCAGCAGAATGTGCGTCGCCGCATGCCGAAGCTTGTCGATCTCGTCGTTGATCGCCGAGTCCTTCTCGATGTAGGTGTCCGTGCTGGGGATGTAGGCCTCCGGCTGGTAGTAATCGTAATAACTGACGAAATAGCCGACGGCGTTTTCCGGGAAGAGCGACTTGAACTCGCCGTAGAGCTGGGCGGCCAGGGTCTTGTTATGGGCGATAACCAGGGCGGGGCGATTAACAGCGGCGATCACATTGGCCATCGTGAACGTCTTCCCGGAACCGGTGACTCCGAGCAGAACCTGGTGCGGGGCGCCCCTCTCCAAACCGGCAACCAGTCCCGCAATTGCCTGCGGCTGATCCCCCTGCGGCTTGAATTCGCTGACAAGCTTAAAGCTCTCCATACCTCCTCCACGGCAGCGCATCCTGTCATAATTTATGCGGGACCGCAATGAAAAGGGCTCGAACTGGCACTTGTCTGCCGAATAAATTGGCCTTCCCTCGCCACATACCGCTTGATTTTTTGAGTCATTATGAATATGATGCCTTCAAGTAATTTTGACAGAGGCTTTTTTCTGCCTTGGTTCCAACAACTCAAAGGAGTCGCTATGAAAGACCGGCTATTTGTCACCGTTATCCTCCTGCTCTTGTTATTTTTTTCTCAAGTATTTCCCCTTCCCCTGCATGCGGATTTTCTCGGTGATGCGCTCAACAAGGGATTGCCCAAACTGCAGGGAATCATCGATCTGCCGCAGGGTTCCGCAGCGGCCCGAGGACTCGACGATTCAACGATTGCCTCCGGACTCAAGGAAGCCCTCTCCCTGGGTACGAAAAATGCCGTCGGCCTTGTTTCTCAACTCAACGGATATATGGGAAACGATGCCATCAAGATTCTCCTGCCCGACAAGATACAGCGGACAGCGGAACTCCTGAGTAAGCTCGGCTATCAGAGGCAGGTGGACGAGTTCATTCAAAGCATGAACCGCGCCGCCGAGCAGGCTGCCCCCAACGCGGCATCCCCTTTCGCCGCGGCGATTCGGGAAATGAGCATCGAGGATGCCCGAAAGATTCTGGCCGGCAATAACAGGGCGGCCACCGATTACTTTCAATCCAAAACGACCGCCCAGCTTTACGAAGCTTTCAAACCGGCCATCGCGGCAAGCATGAATCAGGTGGGGGCAACCCGCGCCTATCAGGCAATGCTCGGCCGGCTCCCGGCACTCTCCCTCGTGAAACCGGACTCCGTCGATCTCGACCACTATGTGACCAACAAGGCGCTGAATGGCCTGTTTCAGATGATCGCCGAGGAAGAAACCAAAATACGAACCAATCCCGTTGCCCGAACCACCGATCTCTTGAAGAAGGTTTTTGCCAGGTAGAAACGTAACGCCCCCTTCACCCCCGGAGAAAGGGGCGGCCTGAAAAGCTGGCCGTTTGCGGAGAAAGTGGAGATGCGCATGACCAAGTGGAAGAAAATAACGCTGGTCGCCATCGGGGCCTTGGCCGCTTTGCTAATCTTCATGGCCGCCGCCCTGCCGGTTTTAATCAAGAACAAGGCCGTCGAGCTCCTGCGGGAGGCGACCGGACGCAACGTGCGGATAGAAAAGGTCTCCCTGAACCCCTTGACCCTCGCTGCCGCTGTACGAGGTTTTGCCGTTGAAGAAAAGGGCGGCGGCCCCTTCCTCTCCATCGGCGCCCTTCGCATCTCGATCAGCCCGACCTCCATTTACCGGCGCGCCCTGGTGCTTTCCGAGGTATTTATTGAATCCCCATCGCTCCGGATCATTCGTACAGGCGCTAACAGCTTCAATTTTTCGGAAATCATTGAGCGCCAGAAAAAAGAGGAAAAACCGAAATCAGCCGGAGTTTTTCCCTTCGTTCTGAATCGCTTCCAACTGACGGGCGGATCACTGGTTCTGGATGACCGCATCGTCGCGGGCGGTAGGAAGCACAGCATCAACAACCTGGAGATTGCCCTCCCCTGGCTCAGCAGCATTCCGGCTGAGGCGGACAGGGAGGCTGTCCCGCGCATCTCCGCTCTCGTCAACGGCGCACCCCTTGTCGTCACCGCCAAGGTCAAACCCTTCAGCAAGAACCTGGAAAGTTCCGTCCACATCGACCTTCAGCAGTTCAGCCTGCCGGAGCTTCTGGCCTATGTCCCCCAGGCGCCGCCGATCGAACTGGCCTCGGGCAAACTTACCATCGCTGCGGATATCCTTTACCGGCAAGCCGCCGACCGCAAACCGGAACTCAGCGTCAAAGGCCTCGCCCGCCTTGACGCCCTTGATCTTAACCTGAAAAATGGGCCGCCGCTGCTCAAACTCCCCTCGCTGGAGGTCAAATCGTCCCGTCTTGAGCCCTTTGCCGGTCGGTTTGACGTCGAGGCGATCACGCTTGCCGGAATGGAGCTGTTCGTAAGCCGCGACCGGCGGGGTGAATGGATGTTCGCCCGTCTGCTCAACCCCGAGCCGGAAAAATCGGCAACCGTGTCGGCAGGGAAACAATCGCTAAAAGACCGGGTCCCGCCGCCGCCCGTTTCCGCCAAGGCGCCTTTAGTTGTTCCAACGCGGACGGTCACGGGCAGCGACGGCAAGGCTCAATCGCCCTCCTTTTTCATCGCTTCACTGGCGCTCCAAAATGGCCGTATCCATTTCCGTGACGAGCTTCCCCGGGGCGGATTCAAGGCCTCCGTGGAAGAGCTCGCACTGGCCCTGAAAAACATTGGCAATCGCCCTGAACAAATCGGCCAGTACGACCTCTCGCTGCGGGTGGACCGGGAAATTCGTCTAGCCTCCCAGGGAAGTTTCACCATCGTCGAGCCGGCAGCGAAGGCCTCCGTCCAGTTGACCGGACTCCCACTGCAAAAAGGGTGGCCCTATCTGGCCAGTTATCTGACGGCGCCGCTTAAAGGGGTGGTTGACCTGTCCGGCGAGGTCGCCTTTAGCGGCAAAAACGGGCTGACAGCCGAAAAGGGCAGTCTCACCGTCAAGGATTTCTCCGCAAGATACGGAAAGGGCGAAGGGATAGACATGGCGCATCTGGCTGTGACTGGCGCAAGTTTCAGCCAGAAGACCAACCGTCTGGCGATCGACCAGCTTAGGCTCTCCCGGGGAAATGTCTCCCTCTCCCTCGAGGCCGACGGGCAGCTCTCCCCCCAATCGCTGCTGTCTTCGCAGGCGCAGAACCAGCCGGCAGGAACGACTGTCACGGCGACTGCAAGACCGGCAGCTCCGCCAAAACAGACAGCAGCAAAACCCCTCGAATATCAAATAAAACGCATCGAACTCGACCACTTCAATATCGCCGTTACCGACAAGACCAAGCTGAAAAAACCTCGTTTCACGCTCGCCAAAACAACGCTTTCTCTATCAGACCTGAGCGGCCCCACGCCGAAGCCAGCCCAATTCCGTTTTGCTTCGCTCTTCGGGAAGGAAACACCCATCCAGGCAGGAGGCGCGCTCACCCCGTCTCCCTTTAGCTACCGCGGAGATCTGCGGATCGGCCGCCTGCCGCTTCGCGATTTCGAGGCCTATTACCCCGGGAACCTGAACTTCCTGATCATAGGCGGCCTGCTGGATGCGGCCCTGAATCTGGACATCGCACTAAAAGACGGGGCGGCGACGGGGAGCTTCAAGGGAAAAGCCAGTCTCGGCTCCTTTCACATGGTCGATGCCGTCGAAGAGGAAGATTTGCTGAAGTGGAAGCGGTTGCAACTCGACGGGATCTCCGGGGACATCAAGCCCCTTCGTCTGGAAATCGGCGAGGTTTCCCTCAATGAGGTCTATTCGCGCATCATCATCCGCAAAGACGGAACCCTCAATTTGCAGAACCTGACCCGGAAAGAGGAAAAAGCGGAGGGAGCGGATAAACCAGGTCCAAACCCCGCAACGGCAACTGAAACTCGGAAGGCCTCTCCTTCGACTGCGCCCGCTTCCCCCGCCGAAGCCGGCCCCAAGGCGCCGCCGGCCGTCCGCATCGGCAATGTCACGATCCTGGACGGCACCATTGCGTTTACCGACAAGCACCTCTCCAACGATTTCGAAACGACCTTTTACAACCTGGGCGGGCGGATCAGCGGCCT
Source organism: Syntrophobacterales bacterium (assembly GCA_019429105.1). NCBI lineage: Bacteria > Pseudomonadati > Thermodesulfobacteriota > Syntrophobacteria > Syntrophobacterales > Syntrophobacterales bacterium. Next base: position 48,229 of record JAHYJE010000004.1, on the reverse strand, counting down.
TTCGTCCGAGGCCTCGCTTTTGGCCGACGTTGACCTGCGCGGCAATCTGGAAAACCGCTCCCCGATGAAGATCACCGGCAAAATAAACCCCCTGCGGGAGGATCTCTTCGTTGACCTCAAGCTCTCGTTCACGGACATCGACCTTTCGCCGATGAGTCTCTACGCCGAAACCTATCTGGGATATATCCTCAAACAGGGAAAGCTCTTTCTCGACCTTAAGTACCATATCGAGAACAAAAAACTTCTCTCCGAAAACAAAATTATGGTCGATCAGTTCACCTTTGGCGACCCGGTAAAAAGCGACAAGGCCACGAGACTGCCCGTCAAGCTCGGGATAGCCCTTCTGAAGGACCGGCACGGAGAGATCCACCTGGATGTCCCGGTCATGGGACAGATCGATGATCCCCAATTCAATATCTGGGGCATCGTCTTCCAGGTCATCAAAAATCTGCTTGTGAAGGCCGTTACCGCCCCCTTCTCGCTGCTCTCCTCCCTCTTCGGCGGGGGCAGCGATCTCAGCGTGGTCGTATTCTCGCCCGGATCCCCCTTCCTGCAACCGGCAGGGGAGCAGAAGCTCGCATCGCTGGCCAAAGGACTTGGCGAACGCCCGGGGCTCAAAATGTCGCTTTCGGCATACGTGGATCAGGAGAAGGACGTCGAAGGCTATCGGAACGAGCTGCTCAAACGCAAGATAAAGCGGGAAAATATCCTGGCACTGGCCCGGGACAGGCAGAACACGGCGACAGAAGGCGCAGAGGCGCCGCCGCTTTCCCCGGAGGAGTACTCGCTCTACCTGAGGGCGGTTTATGCAAAGGAAAAGTTCCCCAAACCGCGCAATGCCCTTGGCCAGGAGATCAAGTTGCCGGATGCGGAAATGGTCAAGCTGATCCTCGCCAATACCAAAGTCGAAAAAGATGAATTGGAAAATTTGGCGCGTGAACGGGCAGAGGCCGTGATGCGCTTTTTGATCCAGCAGGGCAAGATTCCGGCTGAACGCATCTTTCAGAAGAAAGACGACATCTTCAAGCCTCCCGAAAAAAACGACACGCCCCAAGGCCGGGTGGAACTCCATGCGATAACGCCTTGACACACGAAAGCTTTTTTACTATAGCCACACAATCTGAATAAATCATTGACTTTTTTTGGGCTTTACGCGGCAAGCGGGCGGCGGTGTTTTTGCCGTTGCAGGATGCTGCATGAGAGCATAAATCCAACAATAACAAAAGCATTGGCCAAGGAGAAAAAAATAATGAAAATCGCTCACTCGCTTTATGAATCCTCGGAAATCCTTCTTCTCCAACTGGTCGATGCCTGCCCCGATGCCATTATCGGCGTCAACAACAAAGGAATCGTCATCATCTTCAACCCGGCAGCCGCGTCCATGACCAGCCATGCCGTTGAAGACGTCCTCGGCAAACTGCATATAACCGGATTATACGGGGATATCAAAATTGCCAAGGCGGTAAAAACGGCCATTTACTCGAAAAAGTTCGGGGGAAAAAACCGCCTGATTGGATATGAAACCGAAATACTCAACAGCGCAGGAAAACACATACCGATCAGGCTTTCCGCTGCCCTGCTTGTTGAGAACGGCAAGGAAGTGGGCAGCGTCGGTTTTTTTCACGATCTGACCAGCAAGAGAAAACTCGAAGAAAAGTTGAGAACCCTTTCCATTACCGACGGGCTGACCGGCCTTTACAATCAGCGCCATTTTTACGCATCCTTGTCCTTTGAGTTGTCAAGGGCCATACGCCACAAGCGTGATTTGAGCGTTATCGGCTTTGACCTCGACAACTTCAAACAATGCAACGACAATTTTGGTCATCTTGAAGGGGACAACGTCCTGCGCCTGGTTGGGGATATCCTCCATGCAACTACGAGACAGGCTGATCTTTCCTTCCGGTATGGTGGAGACGAGTTTTTTGTCCTGCTGCCGGAAACGAACTGTGAACAGGCCTTGACAGTGGCTCAGAAGATACGCAGTTCCTTCAACGAACGCTGGCCCTTTGATTTCAAGGAGGAAAATGCAGGAAAATTTCGCGTTACCTTGAGCATGGGGGCGATTCAGCGCACAGACGAAACAGACCCGCTTGAATTAATTCATAAAGTTGATATACTGCTCTACGCAGCAAAAAAATCAGGAGGGAACAGTGTTTTGGCTCATCCGAAAAAAATAATGACTTCCGGATAAGAGTCCAGAATTTCCTTGACAAAAAAGCACCCGCTTATTAGCGTCCCAAGCTAACCTTCCGGGCGACATCCCCTGACGAAAAGGGGATGATCTTAATCTCTTTACCCGGATAGGCGCAAGGCATGAACGCCACTTATTATTTCATGAAAAACGGGGGAAGGGCGTTTTTTATTGCACCACCCTCTCCCCGGATTTGAGACAGTTACTATGAAACGACCACCCAATTAACGGTTCGCGGGTTGACTAACAGCCGAATTGCTGCCGCTGTCCGCTTCAGGACTTCCACAGCCCATGAATATTGCAGTACTCCCGCGCCGTCACGGCTGCCGCGGAAAGATTGAAAACCGCGGTGGGCGCGTCTCCGGGCTTTAAAAACTGCCGATAGGCCTTACCGTCGGCAATCAGCTCGATCCACTGGATATAGTGCTTCTCCTCCATCGGATGGAGCGTCGAACCCACGGTTACCTTGTACCCCCCGTCGATCTTCTCAATCAGCGGAACATGTTTTTCCTTCGTGGAATCGGCGGTGTTTTCCGTCTGCAGCTCCATCGGCTGACCGCAGCAGATCAAGACGCCGGCGGCGCCGTGCAGCACCTCAACAATGTTTCCACAAATCTTACACTTGTAAACCTCAAGCTGTTTTGCCATTGCATTTCTCCTTTCTATAAAGGTTTGGAAGGATCAGCCCGCGAGCTGCTCCCCGATTGCCTTGCCATAGTCATGGCAGGATTTGAGTCCCTCCTGCGTCCCCACGATATGTTCCAGCATATTGAAGGAACCAAGATTCGTAACCTTCATCTTGTAAACAAACTCCATCGTGTCGAAAATCATCTTCGGGGCATCGCCGCTGTGGGTGTAGGAACCGAAGGCGCCGCCAACTTTCCCCTGCAGCCCCGCCTTCTGGGCAAGAAACAAAAATGTTTCGAAATTATTGGGCATCGTCCGATGGTAAGTCGGGCAACCGAGGATATAGGCATCATATCCGGCTAAATCTTTTTCATTTTTGATTTCGGAAACCTTTTTGAGCTCGGCTTCGCTTCCGGAAATTCTAACCCCCTCGGCAATATGCTCGGCCATCTGTTCGGTCTTGCCTGTTCTGCTGTAATACACAATCAAAACCTTTTTCATTTTTTCACCTCCGTATGATTTAAATTTTTTTTAACATACTATGTTACCACCGCGCCGTCAACATCTATGAAAAATCACCATTAGCTATTGACAGGCAGAAAATTTTTTTCTATAGAGCCGCAGTACCTCCAGCGGATAATATTCCAATAAATAAAATCTTATCCATATTATACCGTCTGGCGGGAAACGGTTCTGCCGAGAGATAGCTTAAGTTAGCCAGAAGGCAGTCTAAATGCTCAATATACGTGAATAATAACGGCATACTCGGATGTGCAGCAAGGGATTAGCATTTCTTATAAAGCGGCCCACGAGGTGAAAATATGACGGTGCTTCTCAAAATATCCGGGCTCATCGATGGCTTGAGCAGGCGAATCGGTCAGGTTATTATCTGGTTTATTCTGGCTTCGGTGCTTTTAAGCACCGGCAACGCCCTGGCGCGCAAGTTGTTCCGCATAGGCTCCAACGCCTTCACGGAAATGCAATGGTATCTTTACGGAGCGGTGTTCCTGCTGGGCGCCGGCTACGCCTTCCTCAAAAATGCTCACGTGCGGATCGACTTTATTTCGTCGCATCTCTCACCGCGGGCCCGCTCAGTTATTGACATCCTCGGCATCATCATTTTTCTTGCGCCCCTTTGCTTTCTGTTAATCAGTATTTCCTGGCCCCTGTTTGTCAACGCCTGGGAAAGTGGAGAAATGTCTTCCAACGCCGGAGGGCTTATTCGCTGGCCGGTTTATCTGCTGTTGCCGGTCGGCCTGACCCTGCTGCTGTTACAGAGCTTTTCAGAGCTGGTAAAACGGATCGCTTTTTTGAAAGGGATGATTCCTGATCCGCTCTCCCATAAGATCGAAAACGAGGATTGCGCTGAAACACACTCTGATCCCAGTCGATCGGAGGTATGCTGAGATGGAATTCATCGCCAATAATTTTGTTCCGCTGCTGTTCGTCGGCCTTTTTTGCTTTCTGCTGACCGGTTTTCCCGTCGCCTTCAGCCTCGCGGCCACCGGCCTTGCCTTCGGGTTCATCGGGATACAGGCCGGGCTATTTCATAATTCCCTGTTCCAGGCGCTGCCGCTCCGAATCTTCGGAATCGTCCAGAATGAAACCATGCTGGCGATTCCCTTTTTCACCTTTATGGGGCTGATCCTCGAGAGGAGCGGCATGGCCGAGGATCTGCTGGAAACGATCGGCCAGTTGTTCGGCCCGCTGCGGGGCGGCCTCGCTTTGGCGACGATCTTCGTCGGCGCCCTGCTGGCTGCGACCACCGGCGTCATGGCGGCAGCCGTCATCTCGATGGGCCTGATCTCGCTGCCGATTATGCTTCGCTATGGCTACAACAACAGCGTTACCGCCGGAGTGATCACCGCTTCCGGCACGCTGGCGCAGATCATTCCTCCCTCCCTGGTCTTGATCGTCATGGCTGACCAACTGGGATGTTCCGTCGGCGATATGTACGCCGGCGCAATGGTCCCAGGGTTGCTGCTGGTGGGCCTGTTCATGCTTTTCATCATTGTGCTTGCCATCGTCCGCCCGAAGTGGGTGCCGGCCCTGCCCAAGGAGGCGCGCATCTACCGGGAAGAAAACGGCGCCAGCGGTTACATATCCCTGCTGGTTGTCTTCGGCATCGCGATTTCCGCGGCGTTTGTCTGGAGCCACTTTCACGATGCCCTAATCAATCCGCTTATCGACCGCACAGACAAGGCGCCTTCCGACGAAATAATCACCCTTTCCGTGACAGTAGCCGCCGCGGTGGCTTTTATAATAGCAATCGCCAATAAAGCGCTGCATCTGCATCTGCTGTCCAAACTTTCGGAACGCGTCGTTTTTGTGCTGCTTCCCCCTTTGGTGCTGATCTTCCTGGTTCTCGGCACCATCTTCATCGGCGTCGCCACGCCGACCGAGGGGGGGGCCATGGGCGCCTCCGGCGCCATGATCATGGCCTTTTCCCGCCGGAAGCTCGATTTTACGCTTTTCAAACAGGCGCTGGAAAACACGACGATTCTTTCCTGTTTTGTCATGTTTATCCTGATCGGGGCCACGGTGTTCAGTTTTACCTTCAACGCGGCGGACGGCCATCTCTGGGTTGAAAATATCTTTGCCCAACTTCCGGGCGGCAGGCTGAGTTTTCTGATCGCAGTGAACATCCTGGTCTTTATCCTGGGCTGTTTCATCGATTTTTTCGAGATCGCGTTCATCGTCATCCCGCTTCTGGTCGGGGTAGCCACCAAACTGGACATCAACCTGGTATGGTTCGGCATCCTGATCGGGATGAACCTGCAGACATCCTTTCTGTCGCCTCCCTTCGGCTTTGCCCTTTTCTATCTCCGCAGCGTCGCCCCGCGCGAGGACTATCTCGACCGGATAACGGGCAAGACGGTTAAGGCCATGACAACGCCCCAGATTTACAAGGGCTCCGTTTTATTCATCGCCCTGCAGGTGATTATGGTGATCTTGGTGATCTCCTTCCCCCAGCTCGTAACCGGAAGACTCGACACGAATAAGGCGATCAATCTCGACACCATAAAGCTCGAAGCCGAGCAGGGGGAATACGGGCAGGAGCAAGGCGCAGCAACCCTGGAGTTCCCTTCGCCGGAACAGGCAGAAGGCCCGGGAACATCCATGGCGCCGGAGAGCGGCGCCGGCGGGCAGAAGGAAGAGGATGATCCCATGGCGGCGGTCCTGCGCGCACTGGAAAAGGACAAGGTGAAGAAATAATATCCTCGTCCTCCGACACTCCTGGCGTTTTTTTGAAAAACAGGCCTGATATAGTCCCTTCAGCGACAGGTCAGGAAACGCCTCTTTTCTGGAATATTTGAGAACCTTGAATTCAACTGGGAAACCGACAGAAAATTGAAAACCCCGCCGTTCCAAGCTTCGTTTGCGGAATGGCGGGGTTTTTATTGTTCACCAGAAAACAGTAGCTTTCCGCTACAGTTTCTGGGTATGCATGAAATCGTCGAACCCGGCTTCGGCGAACCGGAACCACATGTTCGAGTCCGATCGGAACTGGCTGTAATCATCGTAAACCTTCTTCCAGCGGGGGTTCTTGGCGGAAAGCTCGCTGTAGAGGGCCATCGACTCCTTGAACGCGGCATCCATGATATCTTTCGAGAAACGGTGCAGCTTGGCGCCGCCGGCCACCAGTTTTTTCAGGGCCTCCGGATTCTTTACATCGTATATGGCCTGCATTATCACATGCGAACGTGCTGCGGCCGCTTCGATTATCGCCTTGTACTCCGCCGGAAGCGCCTCAAACGCCTTCGCATTGACGTACAAATCCGTCGCCGCCCCGCCTTCCCACCAGCCGGGATAGTAATAATTGGGCGCCACCTTGTAAAAACCGAGTTTCAGGTCGTCATAGGGCCCGACAAACTCGACAGCGTCGATAGTGCCCTTTTCCAGGGATGTGTAAATCTCGCCTCCGGGCATGCTCACGGTCACCATGCCCAGCCGCTGCATAACGGTGCCGGCAATGCCTGCCGTTCTCATCTTCAAACCCTTCAAATCCTTTAGCGATTTTACTTCCTTACGGTACCATCCGCCCATCTGCGCCCCGGTGTTGCCCATCGGGAAGTTGATGATGTTGTAGCTTTTGTAAAATTCCCGCATCAGCTTCAGGCCGTTGCCCTCAAACATCCAGGCGGTCATCTGGCGGGAGTTCAGGCCAAAGGGAATCGCGGTGCCCATGGCAAATGTTTCATCCTTGCCGAAAAAATAGTAGGGAGCGGTGTGGCAACATTCCACCGTCCCGTTCTGCACGCCGTCAACAACGCCAAAGGCGGGAAGCAGCTCCCCGGCCTGATGGGCGGTTATCGTAAACTTCCCGCCGGACATCTCGCCGACTATCTTGGCAAACTCCTCAGCCGGTCGAAAGAGGGCATCCAGCGCCTTCGGGAAACTCGACGCAAGGCGCCAGCGGATTGTCGTCTGCGCATGGGCAAACGGCGCCCCAACCCCAATCCCTGCGGCGATTCCTGCCCCTGCGGCGATTCCCGCCCCGGCTTTCTTTAAAAACGAACGTCTTCCCTGAACAATCTTCTTTTCTTGCTCCATTTCTGCTCCTCCCCAATTTATGTTTGATGGTCGCTTTGTTATGCCGTGGCTCACTTGCCACAGCAAAAGAATGTCCATATTGTATGTCCCGGGTGTGGAAAGTCAAGCAAAAATTTTCTTTTTTTGAACGTCACTGATATTTTCCTTGACTTTTTATTTTTCGTGACGTATTCACCGCGCCGGAAGCGGGAATTTACGTCAATTGCTCCGCTATATAAATGTGCTAAAGTGCATGTGAATTATAACCCGCGCTCTGGCGCGGGTTTTTTCGTTTTGGGAAAACTAAACTTAAAAAAGGAGACAAAATGCAGATAACATCGGAAAGCATCAAGATTGGACATCCGGATATCGTTGCGGATACGATCGCCGCGCACGTCATCGCCACCATCCTTGAGCAGGAAAAAGAATTCGGGATGGACATCAACAATATGCCCCACTGCGGCATCGAGGTCTTCCTCGGCAAGGGGCTTTGCGTCGTCGGCGGGGAGGTCAGCACCAGGGCCTGGATCGACCTTGACAAGATCGTTCGGGAAACCGTTCTCAGCATCGGATACAACGATATCGCCGTCGGCCTGAACGGCAGCTCCATTGGCGTTCTGAACGCCATTATCCCCCAGTCCCCGGACATCAACATGGGCACCCGCGCCGATTCCGGAAAATACAGGGAGATCGGGGCGGGCGATCAGGGAATCATGTACGGATTTGCCTGTGACGAAACGCCGGAGCTGCTCCCGCTGCCTTATGTCCTTGCCACCAAAATGATGAGGGCCTTCGAAGACTGCGGCGATCCCATCTTTGCCCCGGACGGCAAGGGGCAGGTCTCGGTAGAATATGACGACAAAACGTGCAAACCCCTGCGTCTGGCCAAGGTGCTCATGTCGAATGCCATTGACTATCGCTTTGTGAAAGGCAAAAGAGAACTGGTGGAAAAAAAGGCCCGGAAGATCGCCTTTGCTGCCATGGGAGGATATGTGGATAAAAACACCGAATTCATGTTCAATCCTACCGGGGAATGGCAGGCGATAAACTCATGCAGCGCGGCAGACTCCGGAATAACCGGCCGCAAGCTTGTGGTGCAGGCCTATGGCGGGTATCCGGGCGCCCAGCTCGGAGGGGGCGCGGTTGTCAATAAAACTCCGGAAAAGGTGGATTGCTCGGCCGCCTTCGGCGCCCGGCATGTCGCCAAAAACATCGTCGCCGCGGGGTTGGCCACAAAATGCTCCGTGCAGCTCTCCTACGCCATCGGCGTCGCCCAGCCTTTTTCCGTTTACATCGACAGCTTCGGGACGGCCAAAACAGGCGACAGAAGGCTTGAGGAAATGGTGGACAAGCTCTTTGACCTCACCCCGGCCGGGATGATCGGGCGGTTTGATCTTCTCAACAGCGAAACCTACCGCCGGATTCCGAAGACGCTCTTCATGGATAACTATCCGTGGGAGAAAACCGACATGGTCAAGAAACTGCAGAAGGAAGCGCGCGGGAAATAACAAAAAAGGGGACAGGCTGGTTTTCATTTTTCAAAAACCAGCCTGTCCCCTTTTTTACTGCTTTTTCTCCTTCTCGAGTTTGCGCTTTTCTTCATCCCGGATTTCCCGCCGGAGCAGCTTGCCGACCTTGGATTTGGGGAGCATATCCCGAAACTCAATGTATTGCGGAATCTTGTAGGGGGCAAGCCTTTCGTGGCACCACCTGAGAAGTTCGGAGCTGCCTATTCCCTTGGCGTCTTCCTTCAAAACCACGATCGCCTTGATCCGTTCGCCCACCTTCGGATCGGGCACTCCGACCACGCAGGCCCCCATCACGGTCGGATGGTCCTGAAGCGCCGCTTCGATCTCCGAGGCCGAAACCCGGTAAGCCTTATATTTGATGATGTCCGCGGTTCTTTCAATGAACTCCAGTTCCCCGGACTCGGTTCTTTTCACATAATCGCCCGTTCGATAGTAGATTTCTCCGTCTATCTCGATGTAGGAGTACTTTGTCTCTTCCGGCTTGTTCAAATATTCCTTTATCGGGTATAACGACGTAACAAGCAATTCACCAAGTTCGCCCACCGGCAGAGGAGAGAGCGTCGTCCGATCGACAACGATCGATTTCCTGGTCTTCAGCGTCTTGCCGATGGTCGTGGGCGACGGCTGTTTGTCCAGGGGGCTGTAGCTTACATGTCCTATCTCGGTTGAACCGTACACCTGGTAGAGGGGGATGCCGTATTTTTCCTGCCAGGTCCGAAAGACTTCCTGGGGCAGGACATCCCCGCCGCAGTAGCAGTACCTCAAGGAACTTAAATCGTATTGATCAATCCTGTCATTTTCCAGGATCATGCGGTAGAGGGCGGGCACCCCCAGCATGCAGCGCACCTTGTAATGCTCTATGGCGGACAGGATCGCATCGACCTCGGGGAGCGGCATCAGCACAACCGTATTGCCGAAATTCAGGCCAAAGGCCATGGCAAACCCCTTGGCCATGATATGAAAGAGGGGGTTTACCATGAGCACCACATCTGTTCCCTCCTCGATGAAACCGCTGGCGACATCCTCCATAATGTCATTTATGTACGAAACCTCGCCGCTGTGGTTCCCCAGAACGCCCTTCGGAAATCCCGTCGTGCCGCCTGTGTACATGATATAAGAAAGGTCTTGCATCGGATCGATGGCAACCTCCGGCGGCGGGGGCCAGTCCTTCTTCATGATGTCGTTAAAAAAATAAATCTTTTCCCCTTTTTCCACGGCGCCCATCGGAATCTTGTCTAACAGATGGCCTACCATCTTCTTCCACCAGGGAACCAGATCGACCAGGTTCGTAACGATGACGCGCTTCAGCCCGGCCCCTTCCATTACATCTTTCACATATCCGAAGTTGGTATCTAAGCAGATGACGGATTCTATCCCCGCATCGAGCATCATGTATTTGATTTCGAAGGCGGTATAAATGGGGGAAACGGGAACGGTGATCGCCCCGATCTTGTTTATGGCGTAGTTGGCGATTATCCACTGGGGACAATTTGATATATAGAGCATCACCTTATCGCCCTTTTTGACCCCGAGGGCAGAAAGACCCCTGGCAAATTGATCGACCATTCTCTCCAACAAACTGTAAGAAAATCGTTTTCCCAGGTAGATAAGGGCAGTGTTGCCAGGATGCTTCCGGCAGATTTCGTAAAAACGCGAGAAGGCTAACTGGCTTGCAAAATTATCCATGGATTTTCCCCTCAAACACCAAAATAGGCTGATTTTACGTCCGGATTATCGAGGAGTTCCGCGCCTGTGCCTTGCAGCACACTGGAGCCGTTCTCGAGAATGTACCCATTGTCGATGATGGGAATAACCGGACGGGCGTATTGCTCGGTAATGATAATGGTAATGCCCTTTGTATCGCGGATCGCCTTCGTCCCGCTGATGACGATATCCATATAAGCCGGACTCAAACCCAGCAGTGGTTCATCCAAAAGCAGGACGGTGGGATTTGCCATGAGAGCCCTGCCGATGGCCAGCATCTGCTGCTCCCCGCCGCTTAAAAACCCCCCCTGCCTGTTGAGATGATCCTTGAGACGGGGAAAAAGATTCAGCACATATTCAAGATTGTCTTTCGTATCCTGCTTTTTTGAAAGATACGCGCCGATCTTCAGATTTTCCAGGACGGAACTCTCGGGGAATATTCTCCTTCTCTCCGGGCACAGGACTATCCCCTTTTTGGCCCGCAGATGCGGTTTGAGATGAGAGACATCCTCCCCGTTCAGGGTTAATTTCCCATAGACCGAGATGCGCTCTCCCCCTCGCATCTCCTCTTTTTTCTTGATGTCGAGAATGATCCCGGAGAGAAAATACATCAGCGCGCTTTTGCCGGCGCTGTTCGAGCCGAAGATGCCGATGATTTTGCCGTCCGGGGCGTCAATGCTGACGTTATTAAGGGCAATCATGTTTTCATAAAAAATCATCATCCCGCTTGCTTCAAGCATAGTCCGCTATACCTCTTCTTTGCCAAGATAGGCTTCTTTGACCTTCTTGTTTTCGATAACAACGCCCGATTCACCTTCCGCAATCTTTTCCCCGAAGTTCAGGGCCATGACCCGGTCGGCCACCCGGAACAACTCCCGGAGCCGGTGCTCAACCATGATCAGGGTAATCCCCTCTTCCTTCATCTTTTCGATCAAGGGGAGCATGCCGGCGATTTCGCTCATGCTCAATCCGGAAAACACCTCGTCGCAGAAAATGATCTCCGGCCGCATCGCAATGCACCGCGCCAACTCCAGCCGCTTTTGATATCCGGTTGGCAGCGTGGAGGCGATTTTGTAAGGAACCCGCGAATCCCGCTCGAAACCGATCTCTTCGAGGATATCGATCGCCACCGTATCCCGATCTCCGTGTTTTCCCCCGCCCCGCCATCCGCCCACGGTCTTGGCGCGCGGCGACCAGAGGGGAATGATCAGGTTCTTGTAGGCCGGGAGGCTGTAATAGGGTCGCATGATCTGAAACGTCCGGCTGATGCCGATGTGGGCGATCTTGTGGGGCGCCCACTTGGTAATATTTTTTCCTTTGAACAATACCCGCCCGGCATCAGGCTTGATAAAACCGGTGATGCAGTTAATCAGTGTGGTTTTTCCCGAACCGTTCGGCCCGATAATGCCGTAAACCTCACCCCGTTTAATCTCAAAGCCCACATCCACGAGCGCCTTGAGACCGCCGAAGTTCTTGCTTATGCCCTGAACAGAAAGGATTATTTCGTCGCTCATACCTTTACCCACCTTTCAAACTGGTGGTATTTTCTCATGACATAAACCATTATTCCCTCACTCTTGAAGACGATGAATCCGGTGAGGATTACACAGTATATGACTATCCTGAATGTACCGAAATTACGCAGTAATTCTGATACCGGCACCAGAATGAAGCTGCCGACAACTGCGCCCAGCAGGGTGCCGCCGCCGCCGATCACCACCGAAGCAATCGGGATAATCGAAAAGTCGAGGGCAAAAAGGGAAGTGCCTGCCCAGGAATACATGTGTGCGATGTATGCCCCGGCAAAGCATCCCATGAAGGAGGACACGAATACGGCAAAGGCCTTCATCCGGGTAACGCTGATGCCCGAGGCCCGCACCGCCTGATCGTTATCCTTGACCCCCCTGATGACGAGGCCCATGTCCTGATTGACAAAGCGCCTCAGTCCGTAGAGGAAGATCAGCGTGGCGATGATGATCAGGTAGTGCTCAACATATGCATTGGGAAGGCTGTCGAGACCGATGATGCCGTTCGTCCCGCCAAAGATGTTCAATGCCTCGATCACCCTGGTCGCGAGCAGCGGATACATCAGCGTAACAATTGCAAAGTAAACCCCGCGCAGCGGCAGGGCCGGCATCAGCAGCAGCGTGGAAAGGGCAGCCCCGCCGATTGTCGCAAGCGGGATGGAAAGATAAACCGGGAAATGAAAGTAAACATTGAAGATGGCGGAGAGGTAACCGCCGATACCCACAAAAAAAGCGCCTCCCAGACACACCAGACCCACAAAATTGGCAAGGAAATCAAAAGCAAGGGCAAGCAGCGCATAAACGCACACAATATTGATGACCCTTTTCCAGTAGGGGGCAAACTCAAGGACGATGGGAAGGATTATCATCCCGACTATTAAAAAAAGCGGAGGCCCTATCAAGTAGAGCATTTCCCGCCACGTTGAGATCGCATAGAGCCCCGCGGTTCTCACCCGGACGCCCCTGTCAATCCTTTCCTTCCGCATCATCTCCATAACTTAGACCCTTTCTTCGAGCTCTTTCTGCTTGCCGAATATCCCGGATGGCTTTATGAGCAAAGTGATAATAATCGCCAGCAGGGCGACTACCATCTGGTATTGCGACGAGAGAAAGGCTTCCGTAAGGATTTGCGCAAAACCGATGATGAAGGACGCGAGAATTGTCCCGCCCCAGCTTCCCAATCCTCCGATTACGCTCACGGCAATGGCAAAAATCAGGACACTGTAGCCGACCTCCACGATTATGTTTCCCAGAGGCAGAAGCATTATTGCCGCAAGACCGGCCAGGCCCGACCCCAACGCCAGCGAGATAATTGCCGTCATATCCGAATCAATGCCGAGCATCATGGCGGCCCTTTCGTCCTGGGCTATCCCCCGCAAGGCCAGCCCCACCCTGTTGAAATGTGTAAAAAGATAGAGGGCAGCGAAGACAATAATGCCCACCGCAACAATCAGCAGTCGCTGGTAATCGACGCTCACCCCGAAAATATTCATGGACCCGGCGATAAAAGGGGGAAGGGTGAAAGTCATTCCTCTCAACCCTCCCCACCTCAGTCCTTCCAGAATTGCCAGACCGATCGCATACGTGGCGATAATCTCGGATATCTCCATTCCCCGTATCCGGATCAGGATAAACCTATACATAAAGGCCCCGATCGCGGCAGTAATGCCGATGGCAAGCACAATCGCCACCGGATAAGGGAGCGACCCAAACTTGTTCATAAAGAGCCAGGCCAGATACCCCGTTGTGACGTAGAGGGCTCCGTGCGCAAAATTGGGCATCCTGGCAATGCTGTACACCAGGGTAAACCCCAGAGCCGTCAAGGAGAGAATCACACTGTTTATAACTCCATAAACAATTATTTCCACGTCAGCCTCTATTCTCTTCAGTTATTTCATCCAGGGCGGAAACATGATTTTCCCCTCGGCCGCCTTGGGCGGGAAAATCTGCACGCGCTTTCCGGCCTGCCACTGAATAATGCCGGTAACAGCTCCCTCCTTGGGATCCCAGGAGGGGATTATCTGATGGGTTTTCTTGTCAAATCTCATTCTCCCGTAAACCCCCATCAGGTCCTGATTTTCCAGGGCAGTAACAACAGCATCCGAGTCGGTGGTTTTGGCCTTTTCGATGGCGTCTTTTAACTGGTAAACGGCCATGTAGCTCGAGGATGTCCCATAACCCTCCGGCTCCAGGCCCCATTTTTTCGTGTAGGCATTGACAAATTTCATGGTCCAGGGGGTAATATTGGACGGGGCGTTGCCGCCATTGACGAGGTTAACAATCATGAATTCGCCCTTGCCGCCGGTGGCCTTCCAAAAACCCGGCTGTTCCGCGGCGTTCATGAACCCCATCGGCAGTGATTTCAGCTTCATATTGCTCCATTGTTGCAGCAGCGCGGCGCTTTCCGGCATATCCATCCAGAGAAAAAGAACCTGGGTGCCCTTCTTGCCGGAGTCGATGAGTCCCACGGAATAGTCGGTGGTTCCTGTAGGATAGATCTTCATCTCGACTTCCCAGTTTTTTCCGGCAAGGGCTTTCTGCATGAATGCCCCGCCCGCTCTGGCGTGCGCGACATCCTGCACCATGATATAGGCTTTATTGAACCCGTGTTTCTGTTGAAGATCGTTCAAGATGGCCATAAAGTCACCCATCATGACCGGCACATGGCTCGTATTGCGGAAACAGTACTTGTACTTGTCGTAATTTTCCGCCACCGCTTTCCCGTACGCAGGCGTAAGGACTCCGGTCGTAAGAATGCTCACCTTCTTGTGCTTGCTGAGCAGCGGCATGGCCGCAAGGGCAGCCTCGGAGCGCACAGGCCCGCCGACAATGAAATCCGCCTTCTTGTCAAGGATCAGTTTCTCCATTGCCAGGAGGGCATCCGCGACCGGAACGCTCGGTTCCAGATCCCTGGTGTCAATCACCTCTACCTTGAAAGGTCTTTTCTGCCCCGCAACATTCACGCCGCCGGCGGCATTGATTTCATCAACGGCGAGCTTGATCCCCCGTTCCGCATCCCAGCCATACAAAAAGGCGGTCGCCAGCGGCGCGCCTATGACAATGGGCTTTCCCTGGGCAAAAGATGTAAACGGCATACATAATACAAGAGATACAACCGCTAACAAATACAACAATTTATTCTTCATGACCACCCTCCTTTTCGGTTTGTCTATCCTCCGCCTTGCGTCTTAAGAAACTACCGCGCAAAGAGTCCGCCTCCAGATTCTCTGTCTGGTTCAATATTCTTGGAAAGGTTTGAATCCCCAAAATAAAGCAACCTGTGTGCCAAAAATAAAAAACGGTTTTTTAGAATAAATTTCCCTATAACAATTCGAAACCATGCAAGGTATTTCAGCGCGGCAAAAAGCCGGCATAAAAAACGGGCGTGGCCGCACTGAAAAAAACTTTCATTGATAGAAAGATTCTTTCACCTCACTTGATCAACAAGGCGCTCGCCCTGCTGGAGACAATAAGGTTGTATTTACAGATCTTGCTGCGCAAGGTAGGGAGGGAAATCCCCAACAGGCGGGCAGCTTCTGTCCGATTCCCGCTTACATGCGACAAGGCTTTCTGAATCTGCTCTCGTTCCATAACGGGCAGCGAATAATCCGATAGATTCTGCGGGGAAAGAGGGCTGTTCTTCTTCAAAATCTTTTCAATATCTTCTGCAAGAATTACCTTGCCTCGGGCTTTTACCACAGCTTCCACAAGCACATTCTCCAACTCCCGGACATTTCCTTTCCAGGGATGGAGGCTCAAACATTTCAGTACGCCGGGATGCAATCTGCATACATCGGTGCCCAGTTCCATATTTATTTTTCGCAGAAAGTGTCTCGCCAGATGGGGGATGTCGGATATTCTCTCCTTCAGCGGAGGAACGCGAATCGACACAACATTCAGCCGAAAGTACAGGTCTTCCCTGAACTTGCCCTGCTGCACAAACGCCGCAAGATTGCGATTAGTAGCCGCAATGATGCGACAGTGCGACTGCAAGATCTTTTCCCCGCCCACCCGCATGTATTCGTGGCGCTGCAGAAAACCCAGGAGCTTCCCCTGCAGGGCTAAAGGCAGTTCTCCGACCTCATCCAAAAAGAGGGTGCCGCCGCCGGCCAGTTCGATCTTCCCTTTTTTTGTGTACTCGGCGCCGGTATAGGCGCCCTTCTCATGGCCGAAAAGTTCACTCTCCAGCAATGTTTCGACAACCGCCGAGCAGTCCAGAGTGATGAACGGTTCGTCGGCGCAATCCCTGTTTTGATGAATCATGCGGGCGATCAATTCCTTGCCTGTGCCTGTCTCGCCCTCAATCAGCACCGAGGCCCGATTCTGGCAAAGCATACCTATCATCTTGAATATATCCCGCATTTCCTTGCTTTTCCCGATAATGGCGTCTCTGTTCATTGGCTGCCATTTTTCCCTGGAAAGCGAGGCTTCCCTTTCCAACCGGAGGGTGTGGAGGGCGCCATTGACGGCTTTTTCTATCTCATCGGCATCGAGGGGTTTGTGTATGTAATCATAAGCCCCTCTTTTCATGGCCTGGATGGTCGTATCCATGTCCTGAAAGGCGGTGATCATCAGCACCTTGGCTAGATTGTTGCGGCTTCGCATCTGGCTTAGCACCTCCAGGCCATTCTGGTCGGGGAGACGAATATCCAGGATGATCACCTCCGGATTGAAGCTTTCAAAAAGGGCGATCCCCTCCTGGCCTGAAGAGGCCGCGCTGAGTTCATGGCCTTTTTCAGTCAGGAACATGGTCAGGGTTTCCCTGATTGAACATTCGTCATCTACTACCAGTATCTTAGGCATGCCCTCCCCCGCTTGGCAAATATATATGAAAAGAGGCGCCGGAGGGGTCGCGGTTTTGCGCCTTGATCCACCCTCCGTGGGCCTCGACAATCCGTTTCACATTGGCCAGACCCAGACCGGTGCCATTGCTCCTTGTGGTAAAAAAAGGCTTAAAGATATCCTCCATATGCTTCCTGGGTATTCCCGGGCCATCATCTTCCACAATCACCTCGACTGTGGGCTTGCCGTCAGATAGACCGCTCCTGCTTGTTACCAAGATCTCCCCTCTTTCCCGACAGGCCTCGATAGTATTGAGCAGCAAGTTAATAAACGCCTGTTCCAGTTTTTCCTTATCCGCCATTATTTCCGATATTTCCGGGGCAAGGCAAAAGAATGGGGAGAGTTCTTTTTCCTTAAATTTCACATCGAGCAGTTCTTCGCAGGCAAAGAGAATCTGATTAACCCAACAGGGTCTGAATTCGAACTGCAATGGCTTGGCAAAATCCAGCAGTTCCGTCAATATCCGCTCCAGTCTGAGCACCTCCTTGATGGATATCTCCACGCGCCGTTGGTCATTGCCGCGCAACTGGGGATTTTTGTTGAGTATTTGAATATTCATCTTAACAGCGGAAAGGGGATTCCTGATCTCGTGAGATAGCGAAGTGGTGATCTGGCCGATGTAGGCCATCCTTTCCGCCTCCCGAATTCGCTGCTCCATCTCCACCCTTTTGGTAATGTCCCGGCAGATGCCGATATTGGAGAGCTGATTTTCATAGCGGATGACCTTGGCCATGATTTCTGTAGGAAACCGGTGACCATCCTTGGTAAGCCGTTTGTATTCAAAGATGGGATGAGAGCGCCTCTTGCTTAGACTATCCGCATAGATTTCGATGACCTTCTGTTGATTCTCCGGGGCTATGAACAGATAAAACTTCTGCCCGATAACCTCTTCCTGTTTGTATCCGTGCATCTGGCAGAATGCCTTGTTGGCAAAAACAATCGCCTCCTTCTGAATGACAAAATATCCGTCATTGATTTCCTCAACCAGCGTCTTGTATTTTAATTCCGATTCCTTCAGCTCCGCGGTCCGGTCTTTCACCTCCCCCTCGAGCCGCTGGGCATACTCCATAATCTCTTTTTCATGCATATTCTGAAAAAGATCGCTGAAGCGGTGAATGGTATAGGCCAAACATTGGTTGATTTTGGATATTGCGCTATGAAAATCTCCAACATCGGCCGCGTTTGCCAAAAGGGGAACCATGATCGTCCGGTACAGCTCAAAGGCCTTTTGCACATCGGAAAGCAGGAAACCGGCTTCCAGGCGCATACGGGTGATTTTATTTATGAATCGGTTTATATGGCTGAAGTCGTTATGAAGCAGAACATGGGTATTGGCATCGAAGGCCCCGGTTACCGTACCCACCAATTCCTTATGGGGTCTCCGGGAGTATTGCTCGCCCACCTCAGCATGCAGTCTGTCCGCCCATTCCTCAATGATTGGCGAGCGGTTGCATTCGATAAACTCTGATAGATCAAAGCCCATTGCGCTTCCATTCTCAATTAATGCGCTTCTGTAATTATTGGATGAGGAGTTGTTTCTTGCAGGGTGGGTATATGAATATAAAATTTATCTGTCAAGCGGATTTTGACAGCAAACTGAAATTAACTTTTTCAATAACGCTTCACCAATGCCGCACCCCGGAAATAGTGGCGGAGTATCTCCTCGGCAGTTAATCCCCGGGAGGCCATCGCCGCGGCGCCGATCTGGCAGAGGCCGACTCCGTGCCCCCAACCTGCCCCGTGGAGAATAAAGCCGGAGGGCGTGCCGGAAAACCCGTTTTTTGTTTCGACGATAAAGGCGCTGCTGTAGAGATGGCTGGGAGAAAGCCAGCGGCGGATTTCCAGCTCCTTGCCGACGACCGCTTTGGCCTTTGTCCCTTCGAGGCGCAGGGAGCTGATCCTGCCGGAGGGTCCCCTTTGCAGAGGAACGAGGCTCTGCAGAACGCCGAAATCAAGGCCCGCTTTCCGGCGGATTATCTCTTCCAGTTCCTCCCTTTTGTATTCGACTCGCCAGCGGAAAAAATCGGCTGTTTTTCTGTCATAAGCGGGCAGGATATTTTTCAACAGCCTTTCATCCTTCACATTGCACCAGGAATCAGGCGTGGACAGAATCCAGTCTGCCGCCTCCTGCTTAGTGCGCAGCGGGGGAAATGGCCTTGCCGAATCGCAAACATGGGAGAGGTAGGGAACATCCCTGGGCGCCCAGCAGGTCCGATAGTCTTCCGTCATCCCGCCGCACGCCTTGTGATACCGGGCATCGCAGATCTGACCTTCATAAATCAGAAATACCCCTCGCGTCGCCCGGACCGCCGCGGCCGCGTTGCCTTCTACCCGGTTGCCGGTTCCCTGATAGCGCTGACAGTGATCATCCGCACAGACATCGAAAAAATCATGATCCTCCCGTTCATACCAGCGGATCACCTCTTTTTCGCCATTGGCACCGTAATTTTCGCAACCGCCAATTTTTTCAGCCTTTTCCTTGCGCTGGAGCATCGCGACAAGCCAGCTTCGGGACGCGATGGCGTGGGCATGGAGAAATTCCGGCGGGGCGTCGCCGCTCATCTCCGACGAAACGACGCTTTGCAGATAGGTCTCGACGGGAAGCTCGTTTATCGCCGTTATCTTGCCGTCTTCAGAGGCCAGAAAGGTCAGATCCCCGGGGAAGGTCTGTTTTTCCTGCTGCTCCCAATGGAAACCGACGCCGATCGTTACCCCGTTTATCGTAAAGGTGGCATTTTTTTCTGCGAACAGTCTCAGCTCGGGCGCCTTGATGATTTCCCGGCCATGTTCATCGCAAAAAACGGCGGCGTTTCCCTGCGGACGGACGACAAACTCACCGCTCAAGGCTATCCCGTTCGGGCGATAAAAACCGTTCAGCCTTCCCCTTATTTCCGGATAGCGATCGCAGATCCCCACCTTTATTCTTGGTTCTTCCATCCTTTTCTCCCAATCAGTGCTTAAAGATCACAATGAAAGCCTTGAACGCCATTTTAATGTCGTTAAAACTCCGGAGCATCAGGAGCCTTTTGAGCAGATAAGAAGGCCGCCAGTAAAACATCCTGAATACTTTTCTGTAATAGTCGGCTATTTTCTCCCGACTGATCGTGGGCAACTCCATTACCATGTTGGAAAAATCATACTTGGACCAGTCCTCTGATTTCAGGTAGCCGTTTTCCTTTGCCCAGGCAAACATTCTGGTCCCGGGGAAGGGCGCCCTGGATGCTGGTCCAGATGTTGCCTTCTCTGGAGAAGAGATACGAATTTATCAGCAGAATTTCCATCGTCGGCCTTTTTCCCTCAATGCAAAGAATTTCATCGGACGATCCTCAGCTCCTGCTTGTCCGCACGTTCCAGAAGTTCAAAAACCAGTATGGCCATATCACCCACGATTCGTCCGCATTCGTGCACCCGTTCGCCCTTATAAAAAGCCCTGACCTGTTCCCGGTCCTTCCAGTCCACCCCGGCGATTTCCCGGCAAAGGATGCTCCCGCAGTCTTTGGCGATTTCCCGCCGGAACCGCTCCAGAACCTCCTGGGCGTAGGACCACATCTGCGGGTTCTCCCGCTCATCCTCCGAAGCGCGGCTGAACCTCAGCCCGATCACCGCCAGCGCTCCGGCAACGGCGCCGCAAACCTCTCCGTTTCCGCCGAGCCCCCCGCCGAAGGCCCCCATCGCCCTGATCACCTCGTCGTCTTTCCTGTTGAGCTTCTGCTGCCCGGCCGCCAGCACCGCCTGACTGCAATGAAAACGCTTCACCATCATCAGCTCGACGGCCTTATCCCTCATCTCTTCATTGGTCACCTGTCACCCCCAATTCATCATTTTTCGAAATGCCAACCGCCGCCGGTCGCAAAGCCATTACTTCCCTCAAACGGTCATTATGTGTAAAACTTAATCGTAAGACGCATGGATTACAAGCTATCATTGCTCATCCGGCTGTGGCTGTCAATGCGTAATTGGCGATTATCGTATATTTTCAAGGAAGGTTATTTGTGGACAGGCCCTTTGCTGTGGATTTTTGTAAAATTTGTGCTATAAACCACGGCTGCCCGGTTAATGATGGCTGACGTCCATCTAATACCTTGTTTTTTATAATAGAAGCTGAAGGGAGAAAAAGAGGATGGGCAACTGTTGTGCCCCGGGAGCGCCTAAAATAATCACTCTCATCGTGGGCAGCGAACTGGTGGGTTTGATCGGCCTTGAACAGGCCTTTCTGGATGTAAGGAACCTCGCGCTGGATGAAGAAGAAGTTGCTGAAAAACTGTTGGAAATGGTGAAGAAAAGAAACTACATCGTCGCAGGCGCTGAAAGGGCATACAGAATAGCGCTGCTTGCCGCCTATAAAAACTATACAGTTGAATTAAGGTAATCCAGGAATTATAACCCCACCGTTTTCCCTTCCCGGAGATTTACCAGCCCCTCTTCGCAGATGCGGAGGTAGGGAATTGAAGCCGTGGTCAGGGTGCCCAGCGTCAAGAACGGTTTGGCAAGACGAACGCCAAGGCTTGAGACGGCGGCGTCTATCTCAGCGAGCTTTTTGGCAAGGATCTCCATCGGTTGATCGGAAACCAGGCCCCAGAGGGGAAGGGCAAATTCGGCGAGGACTTCCCCGTCTTTACAAACGGCCATTCCTCCCTGCAGCGCGCGTATCCTGTTTACGGCAAGCGCCATATCGGCATCGCCGGCGCCGACGACAACGATGTCCGCTGTATCCCACGCCGTTGATGTCGCGAAGGCGCCGGCCCGCATCTTAAGGCCACGAATAAGACCGACAAAAAGGCGCTTGACGTTCGCTACGTTACGGCCGGGGTTACAGGCCCGGTCAATGGCGGCAACCTTTATAATATCGCGCCCCGGATCGGCCTGGATCAGGCCGTCGCTAACGAGCATATCCATCTTTAGTTCCTTCGTTACCAGCTCCGTTATCAGATCCATCACCCGGACATTCACACTGGCAGCGGCCTCCTCTGCCCGGATGGAAAAATCATCCGGCTGGAACTCGGCGGGCAGATGAACGCTGTGGCGACTCGCCTCCGCGTAAACGTGCTCGCGGGGAGCAACAAGAACCTCGCCTTGCCTCGCCACTATCTTGCCATTGGCAATTACATACTCGGGTCTGATGGTTTGCATATCAGGGATAATCGCCATGTCGGCGTACTTGCCGGGCGCTATTCCTCCCAGAATTTGATCGAGAGAAAAATGTTCGGCTGCATTCAGCGTCGCCATCCGCAGGGCATCCATCGGCTTAAACCCGACATCGATCGCCTTCTGAACTACATATTCCATATAGCCCTTCTCTATCAGATCGTTGGGCTCAACGCTGTCGGTCACAAGAATCAACCTGCGCAGATCAACATTCATCTCCTTTATCCGCGCGACGGTTTCCAGCTCGCGCCGGATGCTTCCCTCCCTGACCATCACGTAAATCCCCAATCTCAGCCTTTCTTGCACCTCTTCGGCCGTTATCGGCTCGTGGCAGGAGGAAATCCCGGCCGCCGCGTAGGCCATCAGTTTCCGACCGCCGGCCCCGGCGGAATGACCTTCCAGCGTCTT
Organism: Syntrophobacterales bacterium; assembly: GCA_019429105.1. Classification (NCBI taxonomy): domain Bacteria; kingdom Pseudomonadati; phylum Thermodesulfobacteriota; class Syntrophobacteria; order Syntrophobacterales; species Syntrophobacterales bacterium. Next base: position 25,724 of record JAHYJE010000004.1, on the reverse strand, counting down.
CCCCCGCCGCAGGGTCTCTGCAAAGATAAGGAGGAACTGATCGGGGTTCTGCAGCAGCAACTGCCAGTAGGTCTCTCCCAAACCAAGAATATCGTCCCTGAGCAGCAGCTTCTGGATGTCCTCAACCGATATTCCGCTGGCGGCGCTGCTGATGGAACCCATCGCCGGCATTGTCCCATAGACCTTCACCGGCTGGTCGCGAAACGATTCCAGAAAATCCACCACGGCCTCGCACCCGCCGATGGGAAAAACTTCCATCGTTTCGGTGATGATCGTGGTTGTCCCCCCCTTTATTGCATAGCGTAAAAACTCCGCACTGCCATAAATCTGCACCAAATGGGTATGACTCTCGATGAAACCGGGGATGACGGTCATACCCGCCGCGTCAATAACAACGGTTTTCGCGCCGATGTTTTCCCGAGGCTCCCGCCCGACATAAGCAATCCACTTGCCTTTCACTGCCACGGAATAATCATCAAGAATTTCGCCTGTATAGACATTCGCCACCCTGGCGTTGACAACCACGAGATCGGCCGTCTGACGTCCCAGCGCCGTCTGCATCACTTCTTTGGCCTCGCTGTTTTGCATTACAGCCACTTCCCCCGCTGCGCTCACGAAAATACCTCCCTGCACTATTTTTGTATTTTTTCCTCAAGCCTGTCTCTTTTAATCGCTGTCGCTTTGAATTTCAAGTAAAATAGACATCCTGAGCGTGACTGCTCAATTCTAAAAACCGGCTTGCGGCAAACGGCACATAATCTCTTGACAGAAAAAAGCTTTTGGGGATAGAAAGCACCGGTTGAATTTTTAAAATGTTCCGTAATTATTGCGCGAAACATAACCAAAGCAGGCCGATAGTTATGAAAATCCGGCTTCGCGTGCGACACGCATAATCTTCATAATATATCCGGAAACCGGGAGGTGTGGGGAATGGGGTCATATTTTTCAGACGATACGGTCAATAAATCGCAGGAATTGACCAAAAAATGGGAAGACGAAGTAGCGCACAGCGTCGTGCAGAGCCCCGATCAGAAATCGCGCTGGTCAACCGTCTCCGATCTGGAAATCAAGCAACTCTATACGCCGGAAGACATCAAGGATGCCGACTTCGCCCGCGACATCGGCGCGCCGGGGGAATTTCCCTACCTGCGCGGCAACCAGCCGACCGGCTACCGGGGACGCTACTGGACTTTCCGTATGTTCTCCGGAATGGGCAGCGCCGCCGACACCAACGCCCGCTGGCACATGCTGCTTCGCGAAGGTCAGACGGGGCTCAGCACGGCCTTTGACTTCCCGACGCTGATGGGCTACGACACTGATTCCCCTAACGCCCGCGGCGAGTGCGGCCGGTGCGGCGTGGCGATAGACACCCTCGACGACTTTCTGACTCTGGTGGACAAAATCCCGTTAGACAAGGTGACCACCTCGATGACCATCAACCCCCCCGCCTCGGTGCTTTGGGCGATGTACTGCGCCGCCGCAGACAAAAAAGGGGTACCGCTCTCCAAAATCGGGGGAACGATTCAGAACGACATGCTCAAGGAATTTATCGCCCAGAAGACCTTCATGTGCCCTCCGGAACCCTCGGTCCGGATCATCAGCGACACAGTGGAATTCGGCACGAAATACGTCCCGAAGTGGAACACGATCAGCATCAGCGGCTACCACATCCGGGAAGCGGGCTCCACCGCCGTCCAGGAACTGGCCTTTACGCTCCGCGACGGCATCGAGTACGTCGAAGACGCCATTCGCCGCAAGGGTATGGATGTTGATTCATTTGCCCCCCGCCTCTCCTTTTTCTTCAACTCGCACATCGATTTTTTCGAGGAGATCTGCAAGATGCGGGCAGCGAGAAGAATCTGGGCCCATGTAATGAAGGAACGTTTCCACGCCAAAAACCCGCGCTCCTGGTGGCTGCGCTTCCACACGCAGACGGCGGGGTGTTCGCTCACCGCCCAACAGCCGTACAACAACGTCGTCCGCACGGCGATCGAAGCCCTGGCCGGGGTGCTGGGCGGAACGCAGTCGCTGCACACCAATTCCCTCGACGAGGTGCTGGCCCTCCCCTCCGAACACTCCGTTCAAATCGCGCTGCGCACCCAGCAGATTATCGCCGAGGAAACCGGCGTCGCCAACACAATCGACCCGCTCGCCGGCTCCTACTTCATCGAGTCGCTGACCAACAAGATGGAGGAAGAGGCATGGAAATACATAACCAAGATTGACGAGATGGGCGGCATGATCGCGGCCATTGACAAGGGATTCCCGCAGTTGGAGATCGCCGACGCCGCTTATCGTTTCCAGAAGCAGATCGACCATAACGAAAAGGTCATGGTCGGCGTGAACAAGTATGTTACCTCCGAAGAGCAGCCCATCCCGATCCTACAGATCGACGAAAAGGTTGAGCAAGAACAGCTCAAGCGCCTGGCCGACATCAAGCGGAGACGCGACTCGCGGGCCGTCAGCACCGATCTGAACGATCTGAAAAATGCCTGCACAACCGGGAAAAACGTCATGCCCTACTGCATTAAGGCCGTCAAGGATATGGCTACGCTTCAGGAGATATGCGATGTTTACCGCGAGGCATTCGGCGAATACCGCGACCCCGGCCTATTTTGAGTATCACCCCATTTTTGAGGAGACAATATGGCAGAAAGAAGAATACGCATTATGGTTGCCAAACCCGGCCTCGACGGCCATGACCGGGGGGCGAGGATTCTCGCCCGCGCCTTTCGGGACGCCGGCTACGAGGTAATCTATACGGGCTGCCACCAGACACCGGAACAGATCGCAGCGGCGGCGGTTCAGGAGGATGTTGACCTCGTCGGCCTGAGCTGTCTGTCCGGTGCCCACGGCTACCTCTTCCCCCGCGTAGTTGAGCTGCTGAAGGAAAAGGGAGCGGAGGACATCACCGTGATCGGCGGCGGCATCATCCCCGATCAGGATTTTCAGAAGCTCTATGACGCCGGCATCAAGGCGATCTTCACCCCGGGCGCCACCCTTGATTCGATTCTTGACTGGATAAAAAATAACCTTAAACCGAGGGAATAGCAGTATCGGCAAACAGCCGCAAGGCTAATCCCGGAGCAGAACAGCAATGACAAAAAACATCGAAGAAGCGGAACAGCTTAAAAAAATCAAGGCCGGCGACGTTCGCACCGCGTCCCGCCTGATCAGAAATATTGAAGACGAACTTCCCGAGGCGAGAACGGCGCTGAAACGGATATTCCTCGACACCGGCCGGGCCCATGTCATCGGGATAACCGGTTCCCCCGGCGCCGGGAAGAGCACCCTCGTTGACGCGATGATCACCTCGTTCCGGAAAATGGGGAAAACGGTCGGCGTCCTGGCCGTTGATCCGACCTCCCCCTTCACCGGCGGCGCAATCCTCGGCGACCGCATCCGGATGCAGCGCCATGCGGAGGATCCGGGCGTTTTTGTCCGGAGCCTCGCCACGCGCGGCGCCCTGGGCGGGCTTTCGAAGGCGGTGGGCGACGCGGTGCATGTGCTCGACGTGATGGGCAAGGATCTTATCCTGATCGAAACCGTCGGGACCGGCCAGCAGGAGGTGGAGATAATCAACCACTCCCATACGGTTATCGTCGTCCTCGTCCCCGGCATGGGGGATGAAATACAGGCGATCAAGGCGGGAATCATGGAAATCGCCGACATCTTCGTGATCAACAAGGCAGATCGGGACGGCGCCAACCAACTGGCCAACGAGCTGGGTTCGATGCTGAACATGGCCCCCGCCTTTCCCGGCGGCTGGCGGCCCCCGGTCGTCAAGATCGGGAGCTGCTTTGAGCCGCAGTCCTTCACGCCCAGCATCGAGGAGCTGACAGGCGCGATCGCCGATCACTATCGGCGTCTCGAAGAAACCGGTCTCCTGGGCGACCGGATGAAGCGCAAGGCGATGGTGGAAATCGGCGAAGCGCTCCGCGACGCGATCCTGACGCCGATTCTCCGGGAGCTGACGAAAAGCGGGGAGATGAACCTGATCGTGGAGCGTCTTCTGAAGAGGGAATCCGACCCCTACTCGATCGCCGAAGAGGCGGCGCTGCGGTATCTTAAATAAACTGCGTTTTCAACTGAAAAGGAGCATCCCGCGTGGAAACAGCGGCCGACCCGAGACAAGCGGCAATTGCAAAATACCGCCGGGGGATCATTCAGGTATATACCGGAAACGGCAAGGGAAAAACGACCGCCGCGTTCGGTCAGGCGCTGCGGGCCGTGGGCCAGGGGCTGAAAGTCTGCATCATCCAGTTCATGAAGGGGCGCAAATACGGTGAATACATAGCCGCTGAGCGCCTCTTTCCCGATGTGACCGTATATCTTTCCGGCCTGGACAGTTTTGTCATGCGCGACAACCCCGCCCCCCTTGACATCGAGCTCGCCCAAAAGGGCTTTGAGCTCGCCCGGGAGACGGTCGCTGCGGAAAAATACGACATGGTCATCCTCGACGAAATCAATGTAGCGCTTGACTTCAAACTTGTCTCTCTGCAAGAGGTCACAGCCTTGCTCAAGAACAAACCGGCCGCGCTCGATCTCGTTCTGACCGGCCGCTACGCCCCGCCGGAAATCATCGCCCTCGCCGACACGGTAAGCGAAATGCGGGAAATCAAACACCATTATAACGCCGGCGTCAAAGACCGGGTAGGAATAGAATACTAATGGAATTATCGGTAATCGCCTCGGGAAGTAACGGAAATTGCTATCTTCTGGAAGAAAGCGGCGCCTCGGTGCTGATCGATGCCGGCATAGGCCTCCATGAGACAGCCCAAAGGCTGGCCGCGCTCGGCAAGGATATCCGGCAGGTAAACGGCATAGTCCTTTCCCACGCCCACTCGGATCATTATCAGGGGATAGGTCCCCTCGCCCGAAATCTGGATATCCCCGTCTATGCCGACCAAGAGGTCTATAATTCCTGCCGGGAGCGGCTCGGAAAAGTGGAAATTCATCACTTTCAAGGATGTTTTCGAATCAACGGAATGGAGATAACCCCGGTGGAAACATCCCATGACGTTGCCTCGTTCGGTTTTGTCGTAGGCGGCCTGGGAATCTTCACCGATACGGGACGCGTCACCGGAGGGATGAAAGAGGCAATGGGCAAGCTGAAGGTTGTCGTTCTGGAATCCAATTACGACGAGGAGATGCTTTTTCACGGCCCCTACCCCGCACATCTGAAGGTCAGGATTGCCTCCGACCGCGGCCATCTAAGCAACGACGATGCGAGTGATTTTATCAGCCGCTACGGAACCCACCTTTCTCTGGTGCTGCTGGCGCATCTCTCCGAAAAAAACAACACCGCCGCCAGGGCGAAGGAGGCTTTCGAAAGTCTTAACGAGGGACGCAGATACGTTGTCTGCTCCCGCCTCCGGCAAACAGGAACATACCGAATTAACGAAGAAGATTGAGGGGTTTAGCATGAGAAGCGACAAAGCCAAAAAGGGCATTGAACGGGCGCCGCACCGTTCGCTGATGAAGGCATCGGGCTATACGGACTGGGAGATTGACCGTCCCTGGATCGGGGTGGTGAACGCTTATAACGCGATAATTCCGGGACATGTGCACCTGAAGCGCATCGCCGAGGCGGTAAAGATCGGGATTTATGCCGCGGGGGGGCTGCCCATCGAGTTCCCCGTCATCGGCGTCTGCGACGGGATCGCGATGAACCATATCGGCATGAAGTTTTCGCTCCCCAGCCGGGAGATCGTCATGGACTCGATCGAAATCATGACGCAGGGGCACGCCCTGGACGCCCTGGTTATGGTCACCAACTGCGACAAGATCATTCCCGGCATGGCGATGGCGGCGGCGGAGTTGAACGTCCCCTCGATCGTGGTCAGCGGCGGGCCGATGCTGGCGGGGCTGCATAACGGAAAAGAGATCGACCTTGCCACTGTTTTTGAGGCCGTGGGCAAGCACCTTGCCGGCAACCTGACCGATGCCGAACTGGGGGAGATAGAAAACTCCGCCTGTCCCGGCTGCGGCTCTTGCGCGGGGATGTTCACCGCCAACACGATGAACTGCATGATGGAGGCGATTGGCCTCGGTCTGCCGGGAAACGGAACCATCCCCGCCGTCTATTCCGAACGGGACCGCCTGGCCAAGGAAGCGGGGCGCAAGATCATGGAACTCATAGAAAGGAATATCCGCCCCCGCGACATCCTGACAAAAGAGGCGTTCGAAAACGCCATCGCCGTCGATCTCGCCCTGGGGGGCTCCACCAACACCGCCCTCCATTTGCCTGCAATCGCCCATGCGGCGGGGATCGAGCTGCCGATCGAACTTTTCAACACGATCGCGGAGCGGGTTCCCCATCTGTGCAACATGAGCCCCGGCGGCAGTCACCATATCCAGGACCTTTACCGCGCCGGCGGCGTCCAGGCCGTCATGGCCCGTCTGGCAGAAGGAGGCCTGCTGCGGCAGGAGCTCATCACCGCCACCGGGAAAACCGTCGGGGAAAACCTGCGCGGAGTCCGCGTCAGGGATGAAAACGTGATCCGCCCGCTGGCCGCTCCGTACCATGCCAAAGGCGGACTCGCAGTGCTCAGGGGAACGCTCGCCCCCCTGGGCGGCATTGTCAAGCAGTCGGCCGTGGCCGACGAGATGCTCGTCCATACCGGGCCGGCCCGGGTGTTTGAAAGCGAGGAGGCCGCCTATCAGGCCATCCGCGAAAAAACCATCAAGGACGGAGACGTACTGGTGATCCGCTACGAGGGGCCAAAAGGCGGGCCGGGGATGCGCGAAATGCTTACCCCCACCTCCGCCCTGGCCGGGATGGGGATGGACAAAACCGTCGCCCTGATCACCGACGGGCGCTTCAGCGGCGCCAGCCGGGGCGCCTCCATCGGCCATGTATCGCCGGAGGCGGCCGCGGGCGGCCCGATCGCGCTGGTGCAGGAAGGGGATATGATTGCCATTGATATCCCCGCGAAAAAGCTTGATCTCCTTGTGGATGAAAAGGAGCTGGAGCGCCGCCGCGCCGCCTGGAAACCCTACGAACAGCCGGTGGACAGCCCCTTTTTGAACCGGTATCGCCGGGTCGTCACCTCCGGCAACCGGGGCGCGGTGCTGTGCTAATTAGTTAGAATTATTGGATGCAAAATGACGAGTCGTCCCTGGTTAAAAACCTTTCCGTCGCTCCAGGAACGTGATTTCCGCGTCCTTTGGGCAGGGATGCTGCCGGGCATTCTGGCGATTCAGATGAATTTCTTTACCAATGGCTATCTTGCCTTCGAGCTGACCGGCAAGGCAGCGTCAATCGGCCTGATATCACTCGGATTCGGCATTCCCATGCTCTGTTTCTCCCTGCCGGCTGGCGTAATCGCCGACCGGTATTCCAAGCGGATGATTTTATTGGCCTCCCAGGGAGTTACCACCGCCGCCGCCCTGCTCATGGCCGTTTTAGTGATATCAAGCGCCCTCGGAATATGGCAGATGGCAGCCATCTCCTTGCTTCAGGGAACCGCCTTCTCCTTTCAAATGCCGGCCCGCCAGTCCTTTATAGCTGAACTCGTCAGCCCTAAATATTTGCTGAACGCGATTGCCTTAAACAGCGCCGGGTTCAATGCCTGCCGGGTTATCGGCCCGCCGCTTGCCGGGTGGCTGATCGGCATCAGTTGGATAAACGCGGGCGGTGTCTATCTGCTGATGGCCGCCATGTATGTTTTGGTAATCCCCGGCATTCTTAGAATCCCCGACCGCGCCCAAAGGAAAGAAACTGGCGCAAAGGGGTGGCAATCTTTCGTTCAGGGAATTTCCTATATCCGGGGAAACGCGGTTCTGCTGGCGCTGCTTGTATTGAGCATTGCCCCGATCATCCTCGGCATGCCCTTCCAGGCCCTGATGCCGGTATTTGCAAAAAATATCTTCGCCGTGGGCCCCAGGGGCCTGGGGATGCTGATGATGGCAAACGGCGCCGGCGCCATCGCCGGGTCGCTTGCCATCGCCTCTTCAGTCAGTCTCAAGCGGCCCGGCATGGTTCAGCTTGCCCTCGGGGCTCTCCTGGGGACAACGCTGGCGATTTTTGCCTTCAGCGGTTCTTTTTACCTGGCGCTGCCAATGCTCTTTGTCATCGGCATCGCCTCCTCAGGCTATCTTTCCCTGAACGCCACCCTCATCATGGGCCGCTCAGAAAGGCAATATCACGGCCGCGTCATGAGCGTTTACATGCTGACCTTTTCCGCCCTGCCTCTGGGAAACATGCTCATGAGCCTTTTGACCGACGCCTTCGGAGTTCAGGCAGCGGTAGGGACGGGCGGGATTTTACTGGCCTTTGCGGTCATCATCTTCGGTCTTTCCAGCCGCGCCTATCGCGGGATATGAACCCTCGCCGCCTGCAAACATTTGTTTTGCGTCTAATCGTTCTTTACGGTATATTCCGCGCCTCGCCGTTTTGTCTATAGTCGAAGACAGGCAACGGGGGCGGTCTTTTTTATGGAGAGCGGATAATGTTTGGAAAAGCGGCGCTTATCGGTTTTATCTTGGGGATAATGTTGGCCTTCGGGGGCTCGGCCGCGGCGTTGACGCTGCAGGATGCCTTGGCAAAGGCGCGGGAAAACCTCCCCTCCTATCAGGCGGTGAAAAAAAAGGTGGAGGCGGCTGACGCTTCGTATCAAGCGACACTTGGTTCCTACCTTCCCAGCCTGGATGCATCCGCACAGGCGGATCGGTACTATAGAAGCAGCGACGATTACAGCACAAAGGGCTACGGCGCGACGCTTTCTTACGGCCTCTTCAATCCCCGGCGCCGTCCGGTGCGGGATATAGCGGGGTTCAATCTCGAAACGCAAAAGGAAGAGCTGCGGAAAAATCTGCTCGAACTCGACTATCGGGTCAAGGTCGTCTTTTACACGGCGCTGGCCGATAAAAATATCCTTGAACAGCGCCGGATACAACTAAAGAACGCCCAGACGGATTACGACATCGCCGAAGGGAGGCGCAAGCTCGGCGTCGCGCGGCTCTCCGAGGCGCTGCAGGCCTCCGTCCGTCTCGAACAGGCCCGTTTCAACGTCGTTCAGGCAGAAGGAAACCTCAACAAGGCCGTTTCCGAACTCTCTTCCCTGATCGGCAAAACGGAGCTTGATGTTCATAATGCATACGAAAACAATAGCTTGACCGATCTTCCGGAAGGTACGTTTTCGTTCGACAGCGCCCCCCCGGAGTTCAACCCCCTCGCCGACGCCACGCTTCAGCGGCCGGAAATACGCCAGGCGGAAATCGCCCTGAAAACGGCCCAAAGCAACCTTTCCCTGTCCGGGGCCGATTTTTATCCAACCCTGTCCGCCAACCTCTCGTACAGCCGGGGGGATGCGGGCACGTCGGGAACAAGGATGGTGGAAGACAAAAACATCGGGTTGACAGCATCCTGGAATATCTTCGAACTGGGCAAATTCTACCGGAGGAAAGCTGCGGGAATCGAGATTGCGATTTCCGACGAAAACATCAAGGAGCTCAAAAGGCAACTCCTGCTCGATTGCCGCAAGGGGTGGGAGGATCTCGCGACGGCGATGCGCAACAATAAGGTTGCCGGCGCTCAACTTCAGCAGGCAACCCAGAACTACGAACAGGCCTTTGGCGAATACAAGGTCGGCGTGGGGGACATTCTGTCGCTGGTCCAGGCGGAAAGCCTCCTGGCCGGCGCGCGGGAACAACTGATTGCCGCAGAGTTGAATGTCGCTTTGGCCACAGCCCTTCTGGAAAAAATATCGGGAAAACAGCTCTGATTAGACAAACGCAAAAGAAATCTGTGTCTTACGAGGAAATAACGTGAAGAAAAAATTGTTGTGGGCAGTTGTTCTGATTGCAATACTGAGCGCGGGAGGATTTGCCGGATACAAAAAGCTGTACCCCGAACCGCAGACCCAGGTTCTCGAGACAGGACGGGTGGAAAAGGGCAATATCCGAGGCGTGCTGGTCGAAACCGGGATCATCAAATCCCAGGTGGGGGCAGTGGTCAAAATCGGCGCCCGGGCGACAGGCAGACTGGATAAAATGCTCGTCAAGGTGGGAGACCGGGTCAAGGCCGGACAGTTTATCGCCAAAATAGACGACCGGGAAACCCTGAAGGCGATCGAACAGCAGAAGGCCGCCCTGCGCGCCGCCCAGAGCACCCTGGCGCAGACCAAACTTACCTACCCGCAGAAAATAAAGGAGGCGGAAGCGAATTGGAGCTACGCCCGCATTGCCTACGAGCGCCAGCAGGAACTGCTCAAAAGGGAATACACTACAAAAGACGCGCTGGACCGGGCGCAGAATCAATCCCTGGCGGCGGAGGCGGTTTTGCAGCGACTCAAAGAGGAGTTCGTCACGCAAGAGCAGATCGCCAATTCCACGATCAAGGAAATAACGGCCCAGATCGAACAGCAGGAGATCCGGCTTTCCTATACGCGCATCTATTCGCCGCTTTCCGGGATCGTCGCCGATGTCACCGGGCAGGAGGGCGAAACGATCGTCGCCGGGCTTCAGGTGGCCAACCTCGTTACGGTTCTCGATCCGACGCGACTCGAAATGTGGACTTATATTGACGAAACCGATGTCGGCCGGGCAAAAAATGGGCAGGTAGTCGAATACACCGTCGATACCTTCCCCGACCGCACCTTCAAAAGCTCCATCGAGCGGATCAACCCCCAGCCGGTCGTCAAGGACAACATCGTTTATTACCTCGCAACGGTGAAGGTCTCCCCCGCCGACGCGGCCTTCCTCCGTCCGGAAATGACAACCCATGTGAAGATCGTCCTGAACGAAAAGTCAGACGTGCTGACGGTTCCGAACGCCGCGATCAAATTCGAAAAAGGACGTCAGATAGCATATAAAGCACAGAAAGGTTCCCACTCCGTCCAAAAGGTGCAGTTGAAGCTCGGCATCCGCGGTGAAGAGCGCACCGAGGTTCTCGCCGGGGTTGCCGAGGGAACCGAGCTTGCGACAAAACTCGTCCTGCCGATCGCGCCCAGGAACGGCACTGTCAAAAACGCCAGTGGAAGTCGTCCATGACCGCACTATGCCTGATGGAAAATGTTACAAAGACCTTCAGCCTCGGCGAAAACATATCCGTCGAGGTGCTGAAGGGAATCGACCTGGCGGTTGACAAAGGGGAATTCATCGCCATCATGGGCACGTCGGGCTCGGGAAAATCCACGCTGATGAACCTGATCGGCTGCCTCGACGTACCCACCTCCGGACGCTATCTGTTAGCCGGGCAGGAGGTGCTGGGACTGCAGGACGATGCCCTTTCCGAACTTCGCAACACCCATATCGGCTTTGTTTTTCAGAGTTTCTATCTTCTCCCCTATGCGACGGTTCTGGAAAATGTCCTGCTGCCGACGCTATACCGGGAAAAAGGGGGGGGACACATTGAGAAGCACGCCGTTGAACTTCTCCACCTGGTCGGCCTCGAAAAGCGGATGAACTTTCGTCCGAACCGGCTCTCCGGAGGGGAACAGCAGCGGACAGCCATCTGTCGGGCCTTGATGAACGACCCGGAGATGATCCTTGCCGACGAGCCGACCGGTCAATTGGACAGCAAAACCGCCGCGGAAATCATGAACCTGCTTGCCGAAATGAACAAAAAAGGCAAAACCGTAATCCTCGTGACCCACGACGCGGCAATTGCCGCCTGCGCCCAGCGGATCATCCGGATAAAAGACGGTGTCATCATCGATGAGTAGAATCATCAACATCCTCTCCCAGTCGCTTGCAGCGGTCATTGCCCTGAAACTGCGGAGTTTTTTCTGCATTCTCAGCATCGCCATCGGCATTTCGGCAATCACGATCATCGTCGCCACAACCGAGGGCGCCTTTCAAAAAGCCTACGATATTGTGGATGTCTTCGGCCCCGACGCCGTTTTGATTGTCGGCGGCTCGGAGGAGTCGCGGGCGATTACCCGGCGTGTAAAGACTCTGACGATTGCGGACGCAGATGCGATCCGCGCCTCGTTCGGCACCGCCTACCTCGTTGTCCCGATGAGCAGCCTCCGCAATGTAACCGTCTCCTACCTGGGAAACCGCTACGCCTCCCAGGTTGTCGGCTCAACAAGCGATTACAGCGTCGCCTGGAGCTGGCCGGTCGTGGAGGGATCGGATTTCACCGAAGAAGACCTCAAACGTTCCGCAAACGTTGCCTTGATCGGCAGCGAAACCATGCATGAGCTTTTCGGCGAGGAAAACCCTGTCGGCAAGTTTATCCAGGTAAGAACGATTCCCGTTCAGGTGGTCGGCGTCCTTTTGGAAAGGGGGGCCTCGATGGGAGGCGGCAACCTCGACAATCGGGTGGTGATGCCGATTACAACCGTCATGAAAAAGCTGCAGAACGAGGCAAAATACGTCTCGGTGCTGCGGGTGCGTTTCGAGGATGTTGAAAACATCGATCTGCGCATGGAGGAACTCAAGGAATTCCTGCGGATGCGGCATCGCATTCCCGCGCGGGAAGTGGACGACTTTCAGATATTCTCTTCCAAGGACATCATAAAATTTCTCGTCGCCCTGACCGGCTCGCTGATCGTCTTTGTCGGCATCGTCGGCATCATCTCGCTTGTCGTCGCCGGCTTTGTCCTGGCCAACCTCTTCCATCTGTCCGTCCGGGAGCGCACCGGGGAGATCGGCATCCGCCGTTCGGTCGGTGCAAAAAAACGGGACATCCTGTACCAGTTTCTCGGCGAGGCCCTGCTTCTAACCACGGCGGGCGGCGCCTGCGGCTTTCTTTTGGGCTTTGCCGGTGCCAAACTGCTCCAGAAACTGGCCGATTTCCCGATCTATTTTTCCTGGAAGGCCTTCGTGATCGGGCTTATCCTCTCGTGGATTGTCGGCATTGCCTTTGGCCTCCAGCCGGCCTCCCGCGCGGCCAACCTGAAACCCATCGAAGCGATCCGGGGCTGAACATGAAGAGAATCATCCTCAATTTGAAAATCGCCCTCGGCGCCCTCGGCAACTACCGGCTCCGGACGGCGCTCGCCGTGCTCGGGGTGTTTTTCGGGACGCTGTCCCTGGTTATCGTGGGCAACCTTTCCGACTCTCTCTCATTAAAAACGGCACAGGAAATCGACAATCTCGGCAAAAATCTTGTCATTGTCTTCAGCGGCCAGTTCCATCAGCACGGCCCGCGGACTTCCCTGACGAGCCGCTCCACCACCCTGACACGGGAAGACGGCACGGCCATTTTGGACTCGCTGCCCGCGGCAACCCAGGTTGCGCCGGCAGGGATGAAGGCCTTCCCCATCCGCTACAGAAACTCGGTATTGAAAGCCATCGCCGTCAACGGCGTTACCCCCAATTTTCTGGAAGTCCGCAATTTTGAGATTGCCGAGGGAAACTCGATAACCGACGACGATGACAAAAACCAGCGGAAGGTCGCCGTGCTCGGTCCGGCCACCGCCGAAAAACTTTTCGGCAAGGAAAACCCGGTGGGAAAAACCATCCTGATCTGGCGGGTTCCCTGCCTGGTCATCGGCATTACGATTGCCAAGGGCTCCGATATCGCGGGAAATGACCAGGATAACCAGATATTCATCCCGCTCAAGACCTTCTTGCGCACCTTTACCAACCAGGATTATGTCAATTCTCTCTATATTCAGGCGGCAAGCGGCAACGCCATCGCGACCCTGCAGGCGGACATCGCTGCACTTTTGCGGATGCGGCACAGGATAAAGGAAGGATTTAAAGACGATTTCACCGTTGTCGATTTGAAGGACGTCAACGCCCTGAAAAATGACGCGATGGGCATGATCACGATCCTGGGCAGAACCGCGGCGGCGGCATCCTTTCTGATCGGCGCCCTCGGGATTCTGTCGATCATGATTCTGATCGTGAACGAACGGCGGATAGAGATCGGGATCCGCCGGGCGGTAGGAGCGCGCCGGCACGATATCATTCTGCAATTCCTGCTCGAATCCTCCTTCATTTCCGTGACCGGAGGCCTGATCGGGATTCTCGCGGGAATCCTGGCCAGCCTTGCCATCGCCAGGATTCTGGGCTATCCGGCAACCATCTCCGTGCCGGGACTTATTCTCTCCTTCGCCGCCTCGGCCCTCTCCGGGATCCTCGCGGGGATCTACCCCTCGGTCAAGGCGATCCAGATCAACCCGGTTGATATCATCCGCTCCTGAAAATTGCCGGTAATAAAAAATATGTGGTATGAGCGCCGCAAACAGATATTACAACGGAGGTCGAAATGAGAAGCCTGTTGAATGGTTATCCGGTAGTGATAAAAACGCCTGTGGCCTGGGGGGAGATGGATGCCTTCCAGCATGTCAACAACATCATCTATTTAAGGTATTTCGAAAGCGCCCGGATTGCCTATTTTTACAAGCTGGACATGATCGAGGCAATGGCCAGGACGGGTATCGGCCCGATTCTCGCCTCCCTCTCCTGCAAATTCAAGGTGCAGATCACATATCCGGACGATGTTCTGATCGGCGCCAAAGTTACAAACATCGGAGAACACAGTTTTATGATGGGCTACGGCGTTTTTAGCGTAAGCCATCAGAAAATGGCCGCCGAGGGCGAGGGGCTGATCGTGACCTTCAATTATCAGGAAAACAGGAAGGTCTCCGTGCCGGAGGAACTAAGACAGAGAATATTGAAACTCGAGGGCCAAAGCGGAACCACCCCGCTTCTTTGAGCGGAGGAAAATCAGAGCCTTTGAGCAATTCCCTGTATTGAGCCTTTTGAATTTCTCGCGAAACTCAGCAAATCGTCACACCGTCGAACATTATTTGGGGGCAGATTTAAAATCTGTCCCCAAAGACCCTACAAACAACTTAGAACCGTAAAAAGAACCAGCGGCGACAAATATGGACTGCGCGTCTTGCGGTTTTTAACTCCAACTCGGAGCGGCGGCCGACGGCGGCGTCTCCTTAGCCGGGGCGATCTTCCGGTGACGCACAACGCCATATATCGTTGCCGGCAGCACAATGGCGGCCGCCAGCAAGGCAACGAAGCCGTTCGGATGGAACATTATCACTATAGAAATGACAGCCAGCGCCGTGCATAGTGCAATGTTCGCAACCCGGCCGCTGACGAACTGTCCGAAAATGGCAAAGGATATTCCGCAACAGCCCACCGCCACAAGCAGCGTGTCGCTGATCTGACCCCAGCCCGGACTGACAACAATTTTAGTGCGGATGAAAATGGCAAAGGTCATGATGGTAATCGGCAGGCACATCTTCAGAGCCTGCCACATGGTATTCATGAAGGAGGCATCGGCAATGCGCGCCGAGACGGCAGCGGTAAGCGAAGTCGGCGGCGACAACTCGCCCCAGACGGCGATCAAAAAGGCGAAGAAATGGGCGATCCAGGGATCGACGCCGAGTTTGCGCAACGGGTCAACAATGATAACCGCAAGGAGGATATAGGTCGCCGTCGGCGGCAGGCCGGTGCCGACGAGCCAGCCGAAGATCCAGGCCATCAATACCAGGGCGATGATGTTCCATTCACCGACGCGCAGGAGCATCCCCCCCATACGGTTGATAAACCCGGTCACCGTGAACAAGCCGATCATGATGCCGAGGGTGGCCAGCAGCAGGAGCAGATAGGAGGTCATCTCGGCGTGCGTCTCAATCATTTTGCGGATGTTCTTGAAAAGTGCATCCCTGTCCGTCGCCGGATCCTTTTTCACATACTTGAAATAATAAAAAAGAAGGAGGAGGAGGATTAACATCAACGAGCCGGCATAGAGACCGGCCAACTGCTCGCCGAAGTTGAACACACCCATAATGATTGTCAAATAGATGATCCCGATGAAGAAAACCGCCGTCTTGAGCTGCTCATAGATCGGCATGGTTGCTCCCTCGATCGGCGAGCCGGGCATCTTGCTTATGCTCATTAAATATACGGATAAAGAGAGCGTGGAGTAGTAAATAAAGGCGAGGGAAAAGCCGCGAATCACCACGCTCCAGTAAGAGACGCCGAGGAATTCCGCCATCACGAAACCGGCCACCGCCATCACGGGCGGCATTATCAGCCCTCCCATCGACGACGCCGTTTCCACCGCCGCGGCGAACACCCCCGGAACGCCGTAGCGCTTCATCAGCGGGATCGTGAAGGCGCCGACTACCGTGGCATTGGCCGCGCCGCTGCCGCTGATCATGCCAACCGCCGTCGAAGCAAGCACCGCCGTCTGGGGAATCGTGTGCCGCGACTTGCCGGCGATTCGGCGCATAAAACTGACCATCGCCTCCTGGGCATTAAAGCCGCTCGCCGCCGCCGCCAGCAGTAAAAACGCCGCAATCGTCGTCAGCGCAATCTGCGCGTATTGCCCGTAGATGCCGGTAGAGAGCTCCACTGTGCTCGAGGTAATCACCCGGTAGAAGGAAGCGCCCGGGTGCCAGAAAAAATCTATCGGGCTCAGATATCCCCAGAGAGTATAGATGAGCAGCACCACATTCATCCAGAACAGCTCACTGTTTGTTATCCGCGACAGTTCCATGACCAGACCAAAAACCAGAAGACCCATGACGAAGTCCTCCCGGGTGTAGGAACCTTGCCGCCAGATCGAGATGGCCTCGTATTCCATGTGAAAATGGTAGAAGGCATAGACGCAAATGGCCAGATAGATTATGACGATGATGTTGTTGGCAAGTTCCGGAAGGCGTTTGTACATGAAGCCGTTCTTGTGTAAATGCAGAATTCTCACCGCCAGGGCGACCGGCACGAGATTAGCCACCAGTTCCATAGGACCGCCGAAGCCGGTATAGAAATACCAGCAAAGCCAGGCGAACATGACAAGCGATAAAAGGAAGATCAGATTCTGAATATTGAATTTGTTAGAAATCCGTTTACCCTGCATTGTTTCCCCCCTGATTTGCCTGAATCATTTTAAAAATACGCCTGCCATCGGCGGCATCTATAAATGCGGGAATCTGGACGGGAACAGCCGCCATTGCAGCGCTTTGTCCCGTCCAGACGCAATCAGTGCGAAGGATTACTTTCCGGCAATCTTCCACTTGTTGTCCCATGCCTTCTTTTCTTTCAGGAACTTCGCCATTCCCGCGTGCACCGGGATGGTCGGGTTGGCGTTGATGCCTTTGACCTGCATGCCGACAAAGTCGCGCGCCATCGGCCCGAACCCGGCATCACCCTTGGCAAGATTTTCACGCTCGGCGTAGAACTTGTTCAGCATCTTATAGACGACATCCTCGGGCATATCGGCGCGAACGTTGTAAGCGAACAGAATCGGCACGCCCAGAATGGTCTTCACGCCGACGTCCTTGCTGAATGCCTGTTTGGGATCTACCTCCACCGGGGCGAGACCGGCCGCTGTCAGTTTTTTCACCTCATCGGGAGAGGGATTGATTATCTTGAGGTCGGTGCGCAGCTCTGTCTCACGCCAGTAGGACGCAAGCGATTTTCCGGCCGTTGTGTAGGCTACGGCGCCTGCAATAGTGCCGCTCTGCAGGGAGTCGCCCTGGGCCGCCTCACCGATCTGGAGGTGTTTGAACTGATACCCAAGCGCCTTGAAAATACGCTGGAAATTCAACCAGTTCATAAAGCCGGCGGGGGTAAAGAAAACCGGTTTGCCGCTGAAATCTCCCCATGACTTGTAAGCGCCTGCCTTCGGGGCGTAAACGGCCATGAACGACTCCATCTGATAGGCATACCAGGCATGCACCATCTGCGATTTGGCGGGTTTGTAGTCTTTGAAGCTGCCCGTGCCGTCATAAACCTGGGTCATCCCGACGTCGGCCGTATAGCCGATTTCCGCGTTGCCGTCCATCGTCGCCTTCATGGCGGCGGTCGTGGAAGGATACGGGTTGACGGTGACCGTGTATTCGCCGCCGAGCGCGTCCTCCAGCACCTTGATCATCTGCGCCGCGACCTTGTAGCCGTAAGAACCCGTGCTGGATGTGGCCCAGCGGATGGACTTGCGCTCCGCCGCGTTGGCCGGACTGATCGTCGCAACGGCGAAGAATACGGCAATAATCGCCATACTTACCAAAAACGTGTACCTTGATCTTGCTGTCTTCATCATTTACCTCCTCCGATTTAAGCTCATTATGTAAACTGCCATCGTGCAACCTTGTGAAACCTCTAATTTATTATTGCGAATACAAGCAAAGCAATCTCATAATTACTGAATAATCGGCAATTCTCCAGCGGCGCTGCGTATCCCGCAATGAGAAAAATACGGGAATTAAAGGCGCCCGCTGCTTGTGAAATGGCATTTTACTGTCGGCATTCTCAATAAAGAGCGCTTCGCATAGAATTGCAAACCGGGAAATCACGGCCTTCTTCCGAGTTCGCCAAACAACAAACCAAGCAAAATCACGATTTACGCTGTTGCAGAAAATTTATCTGAGATTATGAATTTCTTATGTGCCCTTCGACCAGATTTTATAGAGGATGTCAAGCTTTTTTTAAGCAGGCCGCTCGTCAAGCTTTTCGATATTTCCCGGCGCCTTCTACATAAAGATCGTTCCCCCGGACGTCGTTGATGACAACTGCCGGAAAATCTATCACCTCCAGACGACGGATCGCCTCCGGTCCCAGCTCCTCATAGGCAACAACCTCCGCCTTCTTGATACTCCTGGCCAGGACGGCAGCGGCGCCGCCCGTGGCGCCGAAGTAAACGGCCTTGTATTTTCGCATCGCCTCTACGACCGCCGGGGCGCGGTTCCCCTTGCCGATCATCCCTTTCAGGCCCAATTCCATCATTTTGGGGGCGTAGGCGTCCATCCGATAACTTGTCGTCGGTCCCGCCGAACCGATAGGGTTCCCCGGCCGGGCCGGGGTCGGACCGACGTAGTAGATTATCTGGCCCTTGACGTCGATAGGCAATTCCTGGCCCGCATTGACAAGCTCGATCATCCGCTTGTGGGCAGCATCCCGTCCCGTGTAGATAATGCCGGAAATAAGAACCTTGTCGCCTATTTTCAATTTATCAGTATCTGCATCGGTCAGGGGTGTTTTCAGCCGAATTTCGTTTGCCATGCTCTTCCTCCCTTAGATAGTTGCTTCCTTATGCCTGTTTTGATGACACTGAACATTCACCGCCAAGGGGAGGCTGGCTATATGACAGGGTTCAACCTCGAAGAAAACCTCGAGCGCCGTGGTCGTGCCGCCATAACCCATCGGTCCTGTCCCGAGCTTGTTGATCAGCTCCAGCACCTCCCGCTCAAGCGCGGCGATCCCGGGATCGGGATTGCGCTCGCCCAGTTTGCGCAGCAATGCCTTCTTGGCCAGAATAGCCGTTCTTTCGAACGTTCCGCCGATTCCTACACCGACAATTATGGGCGGACAGGGATTGGAACCGGCTTCCCTGATCCGGTTGACGATGTAATCCTTTATCCCTTCAACGCCCGCCGAGGGGGCCAGCATCTGGACGCGGCTCATGTTCTCCGCCCCGCCGCCCTTCGGGACGGCCATGATTTTGATCTTTTCTCCGGGGACGATGTCGTAGTGGATGATGGCCGGGGTGTTGTCCCCCGTATTTTTTCTGGTAAAGGGATCGCAGGACGATTTGCGTAAATACCCGTCCTTGTAGGCCTGCCGCACGCCTTCGTTGAAGGCGTCTTTGATGTTCCCGCCGACAACGTGAACATCCTGACCGATATCGACGAACAGGACGGCGAGCCCCGTATCCTGGCAGAGCGGATATTCGCCTTCTGCGGCAATCCTGGCGTTTTCTTTGAGTTCCTTAAGCACTTCCCTGGCGACGGGCGATTCATCGCCGGCAATACCCCGCTCAAAAGCGGCCACAATATCCTGCCCCAAATGGTAATTCGCCTCTATCAGTAAAGCTTTCACCGTTGCAACTATCTCACTGATATTGATCTCTCTCATGGTCTTCTCCTGTTCATTGAACCTCAATACATGGCCTCAAATACGCCTGCTGTTATGTCATAATGTCATTTCGAAGGAGCCTGTCTTCTCTGCATCATCCAAGATGTCTGTTGAGTTTTTTTTGTTGCGTTGTGTCCTGTATAACAACATTTTCATAAGGTATGCAACAAATTTATGGGCAGGAATATCTGCTTTTTCAGTAGGCCGGCGACAAGTTTATTCCCCTTGGGCATTTGCTCCGGCAACTGATCGCTGAGGACATTTTTTTCTCAGTGAAAAAATTGCTGATTCTCTAATCCGCCAATACGCAATATAGTGGAGCCAATTGCAAAACTCCCAACGCTGTCATTCCCGCAACGCTTCTGGGCGGGAAAACGAAGTTTAATGTTCATAATCCATTTTTTAACTATTTGAAATCATGGATGCCCGATAAAAGCATTCGGGCATGACACGGAGTTTTGCAATTACCTCAGCGGACAATAAAATACTATGGCCTCTCTTGTGGATATGTGTTAGCTTCGGTCTGGATATTAAATTTCACTATCACTCAGGTAAGCGTAACTATGGGTTTTAACATTTCAATTGGATTGGCATTTCTGGCCGGGCTGGCCTCTTTTCTTTCCCCCTGCCTTTTCTCGCTGGTTCCAGCGTATATCGGCTACCTGGGCGGCCGGGCCGCGGGGGGTGAAAACAGGTCCGGAAATCGTTTCACGACCTTTACGCACGGTCTGGCCTTTGTGCTTGGCTTCAGCGTCGTGTTTGTGCTGCTTGGTGTCGCGGCCTCCGCCTTTGGCAGCCTGCTCTACGACCTGCGCAACTGGGTGGCGCGTATCGGCGGGATCGTGGTTATCCTTTTCGGACTGCACATGACCGGTGTTTTCCGCATCGCCTTTCTGGAGTACGATGTACGCATCCAGGGCAATCCGGACCGCAAGCGGGGATACATAACTTCTTTCCTGATGGGAATCTTTTTCTCCGCCGGATGGTCGCCCTGCATTGGTCCGGTTCTGGGCTCGATCCTGACACTCGCTGTCAAAGGCAGTTCCGTTGCCCTGGGGACCAAACTGCTTATCTCCTATTCCCTCGGTTTGGCTATTCCCTTTTTGATCGCCGCCCTGAGCATCGGGTGGTTGTCCGGGATAATCCGCCGGTACGGAAAAATGGCGCATTATGTTGAGGTAGGGATGGGCGTTGTCCTGGTCATCGTCGGTTTGATGTTGCTTTTTAATGTTTTCCAGTGGATCTCGAACTATGGACAGTTCTTCTGGATCGATTTCGGCCTTTAGTGATCTTTTTGTCAATGGTGGATAACATGGAAGAAAAAAGGGTACGTGCAGATGATGGATATCGCTTTAAACATATCATCTTTTTTGTTTTCATTATTATTGCAGCAGCGGTCTTTATTCTCTTTCAGGGGAAAGATTCATTCTTTACGTCTCATAAGCCAAGGGTCAAGGTGGGAATGCCCGCACCGAATTTTACCTTTCCGGGACTGGACGGCAAGAATATCAGCCTGGCCGATTTCAAGGGTAAAGTGGTCTTCGTCAATATCTGGGCCACATGGTGCCCCCCTTGCCGGGAAGAGATGCCCTCGATGGAAAAGCTTCATCAGGAGTTGAAGGGTAAAGACTTTGAAATCCTCGCGGTCAGCATTGACACAGCAGGGGCTGCGGCTGTCGCCCCGTTCATGAAAGAATACAAACTGAGTTTCCCGGCCCTTCTGGACCCCGAGGGGAGGATAAAAAATCTCTATGGAACGACCGGCGTTCCGGAAAGCTTTATCGTTAATAAAGAGGGGTTGATTGAAGAAATCGTTATCGGTCCGAGGGACTGGTTTACCCCTGAAGTTGTCCGTTTTTTCCGGAATCTGATCCAGAGGCCATAAAACGGCGAATCACATTGTTTATACGAGGGACAGAAACCTATTTATTTCCGTCCATTGACCTCGGACCGATACTGGAGATGTTAAGGGCCGATGCGGAGAGAGCTTGAATTTCTCATGAAATCAGCCAAATCGTCATAACGTCGACAGACAGTATCAAGTCATTTCGAGATGTTCCGGATTCCCGCCTCCGCGGGAATGACAAAGCAGGGGCATTATTCAAAGGTCTCGCGGGGGATATGCCCTGAGGAATTTGTTAAAGTTAAGCTTGTTGACAATGATGTCTGAGCGTGTTACGTTGTAACACAAATGGAGGTGATATATGAATCAAACTCTTACTATACGCATACCCGATGATCTAAGAGAAGGATTGCAAGAATTAAGCAGAAACGAGAATAAACCGGTGAGTGATATCGTGCGCGAATCCTTAAAACGATATTTGGCTATTTACCGCTTTCGAAGATTAAGAAACAGGGTGCTGCCATTTGCCGAGGCGCAAGGCATATTGTCCGATGAAGATATATTCACTATGATTTCATGAAGATAATTCTTGATACCAATGTGATCATTGCTGCTTTTGCAAGTCGTGGACTTTGCAGTGCAGTTTTTGAGCTGTGCCTTGATCGGTTTGATGTGATCTTGAGTGAAGCGATTTTAGCAGAAGTATCAATGAATTTGGAGAGAAAAATCAAACTCCCCTTACCACAAGGCAATTTAATAGTATCCTATTTGAGAGAAAATTGTCTCATTTCCGAAACGGATGACCTGGATGAATCATTGTGTAGAGATGAGAACGATATTCATGTATTGGGGCTTGCTCACCGTTCATTGGCAGATTACATAATCACCGGAGATCAGGATTTATTATGTTTGGTCAAGTATCAGAACACTCAAATGGTAACCCCAAGAGAGTTTTGGACGATAGTGAAGCAATGAATTAATGCAGAGATGCGCCCCTGTTTATTTCCCATCCCCGCGCTGGGATGGCTGAGCCCCCCCAGGATATTGAGGAGGGTGCTCTTCCCCGAACCGGGGCGAGCAAATGGTGAGATATTACGGATACTACAGCAATGTCTCGCGAGGAAAACGCCAGATGGAAGGTCTGGATCACGCCAATCCCGGATTTTTGATGGTCAAGACTCCCGCGATAAAAAGCCGCAGGACATGATCCACGCCGACCCAATATTACAGTGGACTCTAACAGTGCATCATGCCCTCCGGGCTTGGTTGTAAATCGCTTGTTACATACGCATCGACATCGGCAGGCTGAACAGCACCAGATTGATGACTCCCAACACCGCGATCAGGATCGCATAGGGCGCCAGACTGCCCCAGATTTTATCAGGGTAATTGCTCCGGCTGATCCGGTAGGCCGTGTACAGGGAACCGATCACCCCCAGGATCACCAGGCCATACTGGAGAAGCTGGATGGTCGGGCCGCTCACCAGAGCCGGGTCAATGCCATGCGCCTCCCGTCCTGCAAACATCAGGGCGGTAATATAAACGGACTTTCCCTCCGCCAGCAGATGGAACAGATTATGGGCAATGTGCCCGGCAACGTCAAGAGCGATAATCGCATAGCCGAACTTCGTGAAATTCTGCGCCAGGGTATCGCCATTGATTTTTTTGGCGACAAAACTGGCAAGGGTCAGCAAATAAATGGGTATCGGCAGGATCACCAGGAAAGTGACGGTAAAGGTCACGAAATAGTTTTTCGTATGGAGCAGGTTTTCCAGCCAGCTCAAAATCCCCTGCCACATCTCCAGCATGGTGATGTTCTGCAAAAAGACAATGCCCATAATCACGACAGCGAGGAAAGCCGCCGCCAGTTTGGGTTTATGGACAGACCACAATTCCTCGGAAGGCAGACGTCCCGTCAGCGTGAGGGAATCATGCGGGCAGGACTTCACGCAATCCCCGCACAAATTGCAATTGGCGCTGCTGTCCATGACCCGGGGGTACTCGAACATGCGGCATCCCGGAACATTCCTCGTTCCCTTGTAGCAAACCGGGTCTTTGCATTGGGCGCATTTTTCGGGAGTGCTCCGCAGGGCCAGCATACCGGTCTGCGAGTAGTTCCCGGATAGTCCTCCCAGGAAACACAGGTGACGGCAAAAAGTCCGGCGTTCCCACAGGGCGCCTGACGCCACAACCGCGGTCGTGATCATCAGCATCACGATCCCGGATACCCAGGGAGAGCTTACCATCCCGAACACATGGTCGCCCCAGGTAATGAGAATGAAGATCGCATCGATGAGCCAGATGCCGTATTTCTTCAAGAATTTGGGGACGGGCCGCTGGTGGCCCACAAACTTCTGCACCAGGTCGTTGAGCGCACCGAAGGGACAGATGGCGCACCAGAAGCGCCCCATCAGCACAAAGATAATCGGAATGAGCGGCCACCACAATACCCAGGTCAGGGCAGTGCCCAGATTGTTGTGGGCAATGGACGGGCCGAACAACAGTACATACATGATCAGAACGAAGGATACAGCCGTTGGCCACTTGATGATACCGGGATACCATTTGCTTTTGATGAATCCGCCGATTAACCGATTCTTGAGCAGATTGTATCTCGGTGCGGACGATGCCGCTTGTTGTTTCTGTAAACTCTTCATAACGCTGCCTCCTGGACGGAACTCGAACCAGATTTTTTTCTTGTCATGGCGGCAATCACGATGATCGCCGCATTAACTATCAAAAAACCCCATAACACCGGCCAGTTTGGCCCGCCCCTTTTAACGTCCACTATAAATGCCGCCGATTTTTCCTGCCCGGGAACGGCAAACATAACCTCGATCATCCATTGACCGGCCGCCGCGGTTTCCGCCTCTCCGGCATATTCACCGATTTCATGGCCGGCGGCAAGCGCCCCGGCAACCAGTGAACCGGACAAGGCTGCTTCACTCGGTGCGTGGTCGGCTTTGTCAGCCTTGCCCATATCCATACCGCCACCGCCATGAACAGAGGCCTCCTTTGGGGCGCTCCTGCCCTCGCCGGCATGGTCCGCCTTGTCCATATCCATACCGCTGCCGCCATGAACAGCGGTCTCTTTCTTCGTCCCGGTGTATTTCCTGGTAACAATGGTCACTTTCGCATTGTCCACAGGCTTTCCCTGGGCATCATGAATCCGTACGGTCAACTGGTTGTGACCGATCTGCGCCTGCCCCGCCTTAAAAGTCAATGCCACTTTATAGCCATCGACTGACTCTTCAAGACTGCTGACATGCCCCCCGCCGCTCGCCCATACCTGCCCTGCAAAGGACAAAGGCAAAGCAAGCCCGAGCATTAACGCTCGAATTACACCCAGATTAAGTTTCATCTTTCTCCCTTTACAAAGTTTTTTAAAATCCACCTGCCGCGTCTTGCTACCCGCTTTATCTTAACGACCTGAGCCAATTGCAAAACTCCCAACACTGTCATTGCCGCGACGCTTCTGGGCGGGAAAACGAAGTTTAATGTTCATAATCCAGTTTTTAACTATTTGAAATCATGGATGCCCGACAAAAGCATTCGGGCATGACACGGAGTTTTGCAATTGGCTCGACCTGTATAAAAAGCATGTGTCTTTGCCGCCCCTTTTGATCAGCCTTGAATCCGGCCGTCCTTGAGCCGGATGACTTCCCGGGCCGAGGCGGCATTCTCCGGATTGTGCGTCACCATGATGATCGTCTGGCCTTCGGCATTGAGGTCGCCCAGGAGCGCCATGATCTCGTCGCCGGTCGCGGAATCGAGATTTCCCGTCGGCTCGTCGGCCAGGATGATCGGCGGATGATTGACCAGCGCCCGGGCGATCGCCACCCGTTCCTGCTCCCCCCCGGAGAGCTGATTCGGCAGGCGCCGTCCCTTTGCCCCCAGCCCCACCTTGTCCAGCACCTGAGAAGCCGCCTCCTTCTGCCCGCCGTTCGAACCGCGGACAATGGTCAGCGGCAGCATCATGTTCTCCAGAACCGTCAGATAGGGAATCAGTTGAAAGGACTGGAAGACGAACCCGATATACTCCCTGCGGAAATCGGCCAGTTTCTCGTTGGGCAGGCCGTAGATGTCGATTCCGTCCACAATATAA